>CAIPAT010000465.1 GCA_903863035.1 uncultured Lentisphaeria bacterium | reverse complement strand
TACCCTGCTGTATTTTGTACATTATCACCTGTTAGGTTAGTTGTTTATTATCGCTTTGCAAGAGTCATAATATACTGCTAATCAACAGGTTTAACTAGTTTTTAATTAACTTTTTTCACGAATTCTTTCACGGATTCAAGTTATACGTAAAGAAGGTTTAAAAACTTTAGTTCAATGATAAATGAACTATATATTCGTCAATAAGCATCAAAAATTTATTCCAGTTGAATATGGATCAAAACTAAATGCATTACCAGATCGTAAATAGTAAAATACTCCTGACCCAGTGCAAATATATGGGCTATTGTCTGGCAACGTTATAATGTTTCCTTTGAATGTCAGAATACCGACGTGCCCATCCAGATAAGTAACGTTAGTATCCCCCTGAACGCCGGTAATTGCGTTGCCATGACGCCAATTCAAGTGATTTGTGAATGTGGTCATACAATCATTTGTAATCGCTGTGTCTGCGAATAGTATAATGCTGGATGTTTTTTTCAACGACGATATCTTGCGTGCTCTACCTTTCACATCTACATTAGCATTATCGCCACTAAGCCAAGTATTAATACCATAGTGGGCGTACTTGTAAGTGTACGCTGGCGCGTTTTCCCGGGGACAGACAAAGACTTTGGATTTTATCGGATCCATGTTGCCAGTAACTAAAGCATCACTCACATATGTTACTCCGTATGGCCCTCGGCCTGTATTATATCCTGTAATATTTCCGGTTAGGCGGCCAATCCAGGATCTTCCTAACCAGAAAGAGTATTGGGATTTTTTGCCTGGTATAATCCAGTCCTCAAAGTCATTTGAATACATTGAGGAAGCTGCTCCTAATTGTTTAAGATTGGTTGAGCATGAAATATCTTTTGCCTTATTCCTAGCTTTGTTAAGCGCGGGAAGTAGCATTGAAGCAAGAATTGCAATGATGGCGATCACAACCAAGAGTTCTATGAGTGTGAAAATAAACGTGTTACAACTTTTTTTTGTCATTCTCATGATCCTTATGTCCTTTTGTTTAAATGTTGTTGCAGTTTAAAACACTATTAAATTACTTTCATGCACTTTGCACGATAATAAGAATAACAGATTATTCCGGCAATATCTACTCGTTTCTTGCTATTTATTTAACGTATTCTGCTTTTTTAATGTTTATTCACTATAACCGATACAGCCGTAATATGCCATATTGTTTTGAGTAGTATCCAGGCGGCCGAACTGAGCCACTATATTTATACTTGACCGGATGCGCAATGCGTACTGGGTCAACGGCGGAATTTCAAGTCCGCCGAGGTCGCCAGGATGATCCAGCCGCAATGCGATGATGCGTTCCGCGCCGACCTTCACCGGAATTGCCTTTGCCGGATCGCGGTCAGAGAAATAAACATCAATCAGCACGTCTGCTTCGGTTGCCGATGGGTTGAACAGCATCAACGCCTCATGCGCCTCCATTACTCCTTCTGAACTCTTTTCCGGGAGATAGCCGTCCGGAAAATACCATGTTTTTGCGCCGCCATTCATAGATTATATTCCTTTTGCTACAAGTTCACGAATAAAGGGAGTTAATGACTCCGGCCCGTTTTGGGTGATCACGAAACCTTCTTCAATCCGGTTGGAACCATCGGGATGGCCGAACAGACTGATATCCGAATTTACGCACATGCCGGTTTTCAACGGATAAACGGCATTTTCGTCGGGATACGGCGACTCAGCTTCCGCCAGGCCGATGCCGTGCATTGGCGGATAAACATCATACTCCGAAAGCTGATGTTTCTGAAATACTGTTTTCACCGCCTTAACCATTCCCCCGGCAATCACGCCGTTGCGGAGAAATTGCTGCTGCACTTCCGCCGCTTCAAACAGCACATTCAAAAACCGCTTTTGTCCATCGGTTGTCTTGCCCGCGACAAACGGGTATTCCACCGTTGCCACATACCCCTGATACTGTACCGCCATTGCCGCCATTACCATCTCTCCGTCTTCAATAACCTTTCCGGCTGCCCGTCCGATGATCGTCGCGGCGCGTTTGCCGCTGCCGAATACGGTAAAGTTGATATCTTCAGCTCCAGCCATCCTAGCCGCGCCTTCCGCCGCGCCCGCCGCCATGTTTTCCGTATTGCCCGGCACCGCGAATTCGAGCAGTTTCCGGTAACCGATGCAAGCTTGTCTCCCGGCTTCGCGCAGACAGGCGATTTCAGCCGGAGTCTTGATGATTCTCAGTTCATTGATAATATTTGCGGCATTGATGATCTCCAGTTCTGGAACCGCATTTTTGATTCTTTCCATAATCGGACCGGGAATATCCCATAGTCCAACGATGCCCAATTTCACCCCGCCGTGCAGGGTTTCCCCGAGAATTTCCCGGAATGAGGAAAATTTGGCAAGCGGGTAGTCGATCTCTTCCGGCACCGACACGCAGGCGAATTCCTTGACGTTGCGCACATCATCCCAAACTGACATTTCTTTGGCATAGTGCTGCCCTTCGGGAGCGCCCGCCAGTACCGGCTGTCCATTGCGCGGAATAAAACAGGCGGCGCGTTCAAAAATCGGCCAGAAATTTGAGACATAACGCAGGTTTTCCTTGCGGTATTCGTCGCCGTAAACCATCACAGCGTCCAGGCCTCGTTTAATTGCGGCATCCTGAATGCGTTCAATTCGTTGAACAAATTCGTTTTTCTCGATTTTAATCATTGCGACATTACTCCCGGTATTTATTTACTTTATTATGAATTTTTCGATTTGCATCATGTCGGCGACTTTCTCCAGTTCTCCGGCGATGTGTCCGTGAACAACGATCAGGTGATGCGCCGCGCCTTTTTTCAGTACTTGCTTAATATAATCCTCGACTGGAGATTCAACTTTCACCATGGCGTGAATTTCATTGCACGGCATGCATGGGAATTCGATTGATTCGCCCTCGGAAATCAGCATGCGCCAGCTTTCTCCGACATTCAAGAAGTGCCCCATCGTCACCGGGCCGGGTTTCATGATCATTTCATAATTCAGTCCGCTGCCTTTGAATCCCCATTCCTCCGGCGAACAGCTCAGCGTCACCATGTTGTCGCCGCCGGCCATTTCCGGTGAACCAATTCCATGCCCCAGTAGAAACAACGCATTATGTTTACGGTCAAACTGCCCCCATTCCGCCTGAAACGGGATATTGCCGGTAAACTCATACATTAACTGCATCATCACCAGACCGGCGATATCACCTTCACACGCCACCATGGTGCGGTTGTTTTCCAGCATCATGGATGCGCCTATCCGAGCCGGAGCGCCGGTCATTTTTTCTATATAATGCTGTCCCAGAAAACATAGTCCGTCCAGACTGAATTTGTTTTTAAGTTTCTCCATGGCCAGACCGATCCGGCAGGAGCGTTTTACATCCTCGATGTCTATTTTTTTGCTGCGAAAACGTTTGAACAGTTTTTCTGATACACTATCCAGTTCATCTTTGCCGACCTTGTTCCACAGTTCAATAAGATGTTCAGCCTGAATGGTCATTACCTCCGGTCCGAGAAATCCCTTGACTTTAGCGGTATCAAATTCCAGGTCATACATTCCCCGGAACACATGGCCGACCAAACCGTAAGTACATT
>CAIPAT010000464.1 GCA_903863035.1 uncultured Lentisphaeria bacterium | reverse complement strand
CCCATAACCCATAACCCATAACCCATAACCCATAACCCATAACCCATAACCCATAACCCATAACCCATAACCCATAACCCATAACCCATAACCCATAACCCATAACCCATAACCCATAACCCATAACCCATAACTCTTAACTCTTAACTCTTAACACCTAACAGTTGGCCGGCATATCCCCCCGTTACAATCGCAAAACAAGGAAAGCGCCTCGCGCCGGTGATTGTTCGTCGAACAACTGGTGACGCGACGGCTATCGATACTCGTCCACTTTTTAAATTTATTCTCATTCTTTTTTGCTGATTTTTTATAAGAGCCTGTTGCAAAATTTTATTTCATAATGTATTATTAACAGCAATATGAGATAACGTTATCTCATGAGCGGTTTATATAAAAGGTTGAAATCAGATGGTGACATTAGCAGAAATAGCGAGAGAATCTGGGCTCTCAGTTCCAGTAGTTTCGCGGGCATTAAGCCCTAACCCTCACAAGGATACGCGCATGGCCGATGCAACCAAAATGCATATTCGCGAAGTTGCCAAGCGCATGGGATACCTTCCCAATCGCAATGCCGAATTTCTTAAACGCGGTCAAAATCCGGTAATAGGCTGTTTTTTGCCACCCAGAACTGATTCGCTATTAGCAAAATTAATGAAAGGTATTGCTGAAGAATCCGAGAAAAACCATTTCCCGGTATCGTTTCATTTTGACATGACAAAAGCCAGTTATCTTGAATTCATCGAATGCTCCCGACAATACAAAAACTGCGGCATCATTACATATCCGTACTTCAAGATGGATCCTGAAGCAGAAACTCTCATTGCAAGCTATCAGAAAGGCGGGGGCAAAATAGTGTTGATTGAGGGCGGTTGCAGTAACTGGCAGTGGCACGACTGTATTTCAGTCAGTGTTGATAACTATTTGGGTGGAAAACTCGCGGCAGAGCATTTATTGAAAAAGAACTTAAAACATTTCATTACCTGTAGGTATGATAATATATTAGAACGCACATCCGGTTTCACGGAAACTATTCAAGAAGCGCAGCAAGTAGTTACAATTGCCGACTCTTTAAGTGCTTTAATTGAAAAAGTAAAAATAGCAAAACAATATCCAGCAGGCATATTTTTACCACGGGACCAAGAGGCAGTTACTGCAATATGCGAGTTTCAACGTAATAATATCAATGTCGGCAAAGATGTTTTGATAATTGGCTATGACGACCATTACTTAAGCCAATATACCCGGCCAGCCCTGACAACCATCTCACAGCCATTTGTCGAAGTGGGTCGACTTGCTGTACAGAAATTAATTTCTGACATTTACGGGTCGCGGGCCAAATCAACACTAGTAGAACCTCAATTAATCATAAGAGAATCAGCATAAAACCTAACAAAAGGAGTTTAGCGGAGAGAACCACATATGCCTAATAATCCGGTTTGAATTTGACAGACAAGTTCAAGAGAATTACTAACGAAACCCAAACATAAAAGGAACGTATAATGAGACATTCAGAAAGTTGCAAGTCGTTTACTTTTACACTAATAGAACTCCTGGTTGTGATCGCCATCATCGCAATTTTAGCCAGTTTATTGCTGCCGGCATTGAACAAGGCACGGGAACTAGGTAAAAAGACAGTCTGCGCAAATAACCTCGCGCAACTTGGTAAAGCTACCTTTGCCTACCTTTTGGACAACAATGACTGGTTTCCGCACCGCAATACAGCCAAGTGTCCTTCCGAAATGCTTGAAAATGGTAATTACGTCAAGGCGCGCACAGGAGTCTGGGAATGCCCTAATGCAACATTTAAATCATATCCATATAGTTATCTCAAAGGCAGGAATATTCAACTTGGCTGGGAAGAGTGCTTCGGGTATCCGCAGGGATCGGGCTGGGAATTCAAGCCGAGAAACATGAGAATACATATAACTGTTCCCTCAAAAACAGGGTTTGTTGGCGATATGCAGGGTGGAAGCTCGAATTCAACAATGTATAACTACGGAATGGGATATCTCGCCTCGGCGGCCACACAAATAGAACCTCGGCATTTGAAAGGATTCAATATTCTTTTCGCTGACATGCGTGCGGCATATTTCATGAATGTGTCCAAATATAAAACGTACCAGATCAATACGAATTGGAAACAGGCTGGACCTTGATCCCATGGCAGGCGACTAGTCAAAACTTTTTATAGTAACTTTAAGCCTTATTATGAGTTTTCCTAACAATAAATATAAAATAAAAAATTTCCTCTCGTCCATCCTATCCCCCGCTGCAAGCAGCGGGGTATTACGGACGGACTCCCACGCCCTGCGGGCGGGCCGGAAATTCTAAAACTAAATCCAAGATCAAAGCCGACCCAAAGGTCGGGGAATTTACCCAATGAAGATTAAATGGGACGTGTTGCAAAGCCTTCACTGAATCAGCAGCAAATGAATGAGAGAGACTAAAGTATGAAATTCAATGGATTAATGATTGATTGCTCACGCCTTATTGAGCGGCATGAATACTATTTTGAAATGCTTGACTTTATGGGCGAATGGAAAATGAATACGCTACTGTTTCATTTTTCCGATGATTTTGGATGCTCCATCAAGCTGCCTGGATTCGAGGAACTGGCAGTGCCTAACTCATTTTCGCTGGAAGAGGTGAAAGCTCTTGTCTGTAAAGCGAAAAGCATTGGCGTGGATATTATCCCTGAAATTGAAACCTTCGGACACACCAGATACATAACAGACCATTCCCGCTACTCAAAACTGCGCAGCAATGAAAAATCAGATACTCTTGGTTTGAATGCGTTAAATCCTTTTATTGAAGAATCTCTTGAAGTTGTAACGCGATTGATTGAAGCTGTGTCCGAGCTCTTTCCATCGCAGTATCTTCATATTGGCTGTGATGAGGTGGATCTCGGTGAATTACCTGAAAAGTACGGTGTGCCTCCAGACGAAGCATGGGCGAATTATGTTAACAAAGTCATAGGCATAGCCCGCAATGCGTGTAAGACACCGATGATCTGGGCGGATCATCTTGCAAACTGCGATTCCATCTTGAAACATTTAAGAAAAGACGTTATTCTGGTTGACTGGCGATATGCATGCGGCGGGGCGCTAGGCACCGATTCCTTTGAACCTAAACGCTATAGTGATGCAGGCTTTGAAGATGTGTTGCTATCCCCGGCCATGGCTATGTTTTTTCACCGTTGGCTTCCCAACAAAGTTGCATTGCAAAATGTGAAGACCTGTAATGAAATAGCTTCGAAAAATGATTTAGCAGGGGTCATTTCGACAATATGGGTTCCATTTCGCTATCAGCGCGACACCATGTATTATGGTATTGCGTTTTCGGCTTACGCTGCGGAGAGAGGGGGGGTAATTGACTGGAATGAATTCAACACCGCTTTCGCTGAAAAAGTATTCGGAGCCTCGCTATCTCCCGCGTTGAAGGAATTCCTTACCATTTGGCCTGATTTGATAATAAATCACAAAATATCTGCAAAAATGATCCAGGAGGATTCGGAGTTTTCCGAAACTGAAATAGATATACTTGAGCAAAACCTTAGAAACGGAGATAAAATTCTTTCACTGGCAAAAAAATTCTCGCCTGTGAAAAATATTGAAATCTGGAATGCTATGGTTCTGGCAGCTAAAGCCGTATGGTTGTGTTCACAGTGTTACTATGCTATTCACGCTGAAGATCATCAAACAGTAATAAAAACTACGGAGCTTGTCAACTCTATCGAAAAACTTATCCGAGAACTTGATGACGAGTGGGATAGAACGCGTTATCCAGAAGATCCCCAGAAGTCAACCCCGAGATTCACTGGATGGGACGAGGCATATAATCTTGTATTTTTCAATCATCTATTTAAAATCATTAAAAACCATGCCGAAATAAAGGAATTATAAAAATGAAAAAGAGTTCACTTCTTCTCGCTGCAACAGTAATCGTCACCAACATTTTTGCCAATGCAGAAAAATCAGAGAATTTAGTAATTAACGGTAATGCCGCCAATGGACTGAATAACTGGGAAAACATTCAACAAGTCGTTGACGGCGGCCAGGGCGGGGCTAAATGTTTTGAAATTACCGGCAGCACTCAGATTAACAGTCTGGCACTTATTCCGGTGGATGCTCAAAGTGAATACAAGCTGACTGGCTGGTTCAAATCCGGCAATGACAAGCCGAATAATTTGTATTTTGGCCTCCTCCTGTTTGACAAAAGCAAACGTCCCATCATTTCGTCTTCTGTCAATGCGTTGGCAAAAAGCGAAACTGTCGTGGTTGAAAATGTAAAAGAAGGCGAAACAATTGTCAAAATACAAGATGCTTCGACATGGCAATTGCTGTTTCAGAAGAAGCGATTGATGATTGCTTTTGATGTAGATGCTAGTGGGGCATATAGCGATCTTCCAAACTACAGGCTTTATAACGTAACCCATCTTGAAGAGAAAGACGGAATCTGGCAAGCAACCATTGCCAAGCCGCTTGTCGCTGATTACTCTGCAGGATCTAAAGTTCGGGCCCACGAAGCTAGCAGTTCATATATGTACGCTTATATCAAAAAGAGAATCTTTACTGACTGGACTGAATGTGGCAGTACCATTAAATCGATGGTCAAATCTGGTATGCCTACAAGTACCTTCTGGCCGGGAACTAAATATGTAAAAATATTAATTCTCGCCAACTGTGAACAGAAAGATGGCGAAACGTTGCAGTTCGGCAGCATCAGACTCGAAAAAGTTGAATCAAAAAAGTAAGCTCCAAGAGAGATTTAATAAAACTAAAAATATCACAATTACCACCTAAGCGCACAGGAGATTATTAATGAAGATTTTAATTTATAGAGAAATGTTCTTATTTGTAATTACTCTCATATTTATGAGTGGCATTTTTAAGGCGGAAGCTCTAACTCAGTTGACTTCGGAATCCGTGGCTGAGCTAAAAGAATGTGATATAAAACGATGCACTAATTATGCATTGACGGGAAATGGCGGTAAAGCCGGATTGCTATTTCCCGACGATCCAAAATATGGAACCCAAAAGTCATTGGTGACGATTATCGATAATAACCTTGATACAGATATGTTCTTATTTGAGAAAGGAAAGAACCGTTCCGCCAAAAGCCAGATTATTATAGAACTTTCCAGCCCTCAGAAAATTTCCGCCTTTTCCTGGTTTGGGGAGATGAAGGGGGTAAGCGGTTACGGACGATCTCCAAGTTCTTATACTGTTAAGGTTTCGCTTGACGGCAAGGCGTGGACGATGGTAGCACAGCAAAAAAAAAGTTGTAACAAGCAAATTCATCTCTTTGAGCCGGTAATGGCCAAGTATGTGGCTATGGCAGACATTCTCCCTCCCCCTGAACTTGAGATGCGGGTGCGTGAAGTTGGGGTCTATGATCTAAATTCTAAAAAAACTGACTATTCCATAGAAGAGCCTTCCTGGTGGAATAGAGACTATAAATTTAGAGTACAAATAGAGAATGGGAAAGAGTTGTTGGATGGAGGCAGGATTATTCGACGGATTAATCTAACCAATCTCGTTCAAGGCGGTTTTGGCGATGTCAAAGGTGCTCCACCGGTGCAGATCGACATCTCTACTCTTCGTGTTGTTCAATGCGCCAAACAAGAAAATGGTTCTGAACAGAAAGATTATCTGCCTGATTTTATCCCGGATGCGCGTTTTAAGAATGATTATGCAGCAGGGAAAATTATATGGACAGTTCCTTCTGCTTGCACGCCTGACGCATCGTGGTGGCTTTACTTTAATACCATGACTACTGACAAAAACAATTCGATTACCAAACCGGTGGAGTATTCATTGGATTTGCCAGCATGGAATTATTCTCGTGGATTTTCAATTAATGGCACAATAACCTTGCAAAAGATTACCGCACCAGAATTGAATGCTATTCTTAAAATTAATCTTATGGATGGAGTCAAAAATATTTTCACAAAAGAGTATTCGGTTAAGTTTTTATCAGAAAAAAAGCAAGAGATTGCCTTTAATGTCCCGACTTCGCCATTTGCCTGCAAAGATTATGATTTGGAATTCACCATGCTTTCAGATAAAGGGGGCAAGTTATTTTCAACCATAGCATCAATTACTATTGTGCCTCCGGCAAAACATCATCTTGAATTTGGAGTTTACGGCTTTCTGGGCGGCAACGAACAGGGGTATATTAATTGTGCAAATATTCTGGCAAAACATAACATCAATGCCTCTACCGCCGGCGATGTGAGGAATGTTGCGGAATACAAAATGCTGGATGCTGCAACAGGGGCTGGGATCAATATTTATCCATACGAGCCGAGCGGGCTCTATCCTAGCGGGCCGCAGAAGGTTGTTTCTGAAAATGGAACAGGTGACGTCTATCGCCAATTCAACGCTTATTGCCCGAATGATCCGAGCAAGTTAACGAAAATGAGTGACAGTTTAAAGAGCCTGATCTCAACGCCCCGTCGGTATGGTTCTTTTCGCGGCTTCAATTGTTTTGATGATTATGCTTTTGAACCTGTTAAAGACCAAGGAGAAACCCGATGGAGCTGTTACTGTCAATATTGTCGGAAACGGTATCAGGATACCTATGCTGCTCCAATACCTTATCTGGGGAAAAACACATCCGGCAAAGACGACCTTCCCGGGCAAAAACGCATAATTAAATGGGATAATTCTATTATTGCTGACAGTGATCCCGCCCTGCGTTTTATTGTCGAACGTTGTAAAAGCGTTGGAGATTATGTCGGCAGTTACGAAAAAGCTATCCATGAAGTTGATTCGTCGCTGGAGATCGGAATGATGCGTCAATACAGCACAAATGTTGCTTGGGGGGAATGGCCGCCGTACTGTTTCAAAAATGCAAAAGTGCTTTCAATGTATGATTATGTAAGTAGTGGCTGTCTTCCTCTAGAATTTATTACAAATTACGAAGTGATGCAAATGGGCAACAGGGGAAAGAAATCGTGGATTTTGATGGAGGCTATGGATATTGAAAAATTTACACGAAATGAACGAGAGCCGGTACCGGTATGGTTGATACGCTCACAATTCTGGCACGGACTTGCAGCAGGATATAAGAATATTTCATTTTTCGGACTGACACAGTTTTTATACAAGAACACTATTTTCGCTCAAGAAGCTGCAAGCCTTGGGGCGTTGTCACAAAAAGTCGGACCGCTATTTGGCTCTGTTAAGCCGTCCCGCGCTGACGTGGCCATCTTGGCGTCATTTCCGGATTTTGCCCAGCCTGATAATTTAAATGCCTGGCGTCCGGCATTCAGCAAAATCAGCGAAATGCATAAGAGTTTGTTAACTAACGGCGTTTCATGTGAAATTGTTGCAGATGATGAAATCATTGATGGATATTTAAATAATTACAAAGTGGTGATTGTTCCGGCCATAAAATATATTCGTCAATCGGCCTACGACGCTCTGAAAAAATATAAAGGAGCGATTTTCGTTGACGAAAGTTGTACCATTAAAATACCGAGCGCTCTTACCTATTCTCCTGAAAGAATCGTTACAGAGTCAGCAATATACGGACAAAGCCTTTCCGTGAACACCGGGAATGAAAATGTTGTTTGCCGCGAATTCGGTTTTCCGGAAGGTGCATTGTTTGTGTTAGTAAATTCTCAGGCGGAAGTCAGTGGGCAGTTGAGAAAATATCGTTGGGGCAAGCTGAAGATGATTGATGCGCGTCCTGTTAATTGTCAATTTAAGTTAAAAGAAAATTGGGTTTGCTACGACCTGCTTCTGGGGAAACAACTCAAGGCAGACAACGATCAGGCTATTCCTCTGACCCTTGATGCAGGAGGAGGAAAAATCCTGGTATGTTATAAGAACCCAATTGAACAGGTATTGCTCAAATCAACTGTGCCCGATATCAAGCGTGGCACCGCCGGTATAATTACCGCAATAATTCAATCAGCAGGAAAATGTTCCACAACCGCTCATCTTCTTCAGTTGACCGTTATTTGTCCTGATGGTCAACTGAGCAATGAGTATTCCAGAACATTACTGGCTGAAAACGGTACTGCGGAGATCAGCATTCCTTTTGCCATTAATGATTCGCTTGGCTCCTGGAGAATAGAAGTTACTGAAGTTGCAAGTAATATTTCCAGTAACTGTTCTGTCAAGCTTATTGAATAAATAACCATGATAGCAGTAAGGCAGGACGATAAAAGACATGAAAGGCTCCGTTAGTGAAAATGAATGATATAGAAAAATTAACAATTTCCGGGGATAGAACATTTTGCATTTGTTCGTCAGTGCGTGAGGCAACTGTTCATATCGAAAATAACGATCAAGGCATATTTATTCCGGCTGAAAAATATCCTTCGTTAAACAATGTTGTAGGCCAGGAATTATTAGAGAGCGCAAAGAGAAAAAATGTACGGATATTGATTGAATATCCGGCTCGAGTGTATGGAATTGAATTTGGCAAGATCGAGAAGGCGGAGTTTGAGCGGACAGTTGTTTCATCAGAATTTTTCGGTGACAATCTTCGAAAAGGAACGATTTTGATGCAACACAATTGCTGGTTTTATCACGTAAAAACTCCAGTCAAACCCCATCTGGCGTTAGCGCGAGTAGCCGGTTATCGTCACGCCGTTTACGGTATTGCAACAACACATTATCCCGTACTGTTTCAACATCCTGACTATCCGAATGTAATGATCGCAACAACCTGTTTCAGTAACCTGATTTCTACACGATTCGCACCAAAAGAAGATTGGCAGGAGGTAATGCAGGCACTTTTGTCCTGGTTGAATAACGACAGCAAAGTTCAATGTGACTGGGAAATGTGCGTCAAACCAAAATTCAGTCGGGATGAACCGTTGCCTGCAAGTGCGGAACTGCTTGCTTTTAGGCGCAATGCCGAGTGGTTTCATAAGAATATTTATTTTGAACATGCCGGAAGGATTGGCGTATTTGAAGGGTTTATTTCCGGAATTGACTGCACAGGCCGTCAGTCTCCGCGCCCGAAAACCCGTGCCGACTGCACGGGAGAGGCGGTTATGGTTGCCGCTCTTAACTGGGCAGTGAATCAAAATCCTGCCAGCCTGGAAGTTGCCGGTCAAATTATGAATACTCTGTTTAACGGCCCGGAATTGCCGGATAATAACCCGGAAAGCCAAACTTATGGTTGTCTCAAATTTTACGAATATTATCCGGCCTATTACAGCGATGATAACAGTCGTGCCGCAATAAGCTGCATACTGGCTTCTGAATTGACCGGCAATCAGGAGTACAGCAAAAATATTTTACGTTGTCTTTTGTCAATCTTGAGAACCACAAGTCCGCAAGGTTTCAGGCATGGTCGGCTTGACAATCCATCCTCGTTTACTGAAGGGAAAACCTGGGAATACTATCACGATGAAAATTATGTCGAATATCGTCCTCATTATCAGGCATCCATGTGGGCTGCATTTTTGCAGGCCTATGTTTTGACCGGACACCAGGACTTTTTGGAGAAAGCAAGAAATGCTCTTCGACTTACCATGGAAGTTTTTCCGAATTTACTATGGACAAACGGCATTACTCAGGAATATGCCAGACTCTTGTTGCCGTTGGCCTTTCTTGTCCAAGTTGAGGATACGGAGGAACATCGGAATTGGTTGAAAACAGTAACGGAGAAATTGCTTGAACAGATGCAGCCATGCGGAACGATCAGGGAAATTATGGGGAATCCTGCTTACGGTAAATATCCGGCCCCAAAATCCAATGAAGAATACGGTTCTACCGAGGCTTCACTGATTCAGAAAAATGGCGATCCCGCCAGTGATCTGGTTTACACGGTCAACTATGCATTCATAGGTCTGCATGAAGCGGCTATGGCAACGGAGGATCCTTTCTATATTGAAGCCGAAAATCGTTTAGCCGATTTCCTATGTCGGATACAGGTGCAGTCTTCATCTCATCAATATCTTGATGGTTGCTGGATGCGGGGATTTGATGATGAACTCTGGGAATTCTTCGGCAGTTCTGCGGATAACGGCTGGGGAGCATGGTGCGTTGAATCCGGCTGGACAAATACTTGGATCGCCGCAACATTCGGATTGCGTCAACTGAATCGTAGCTTGTTATGCCGTAATAATAGCAAACATTACCGCCAGATTTTTCCCGAAATACTTACGGAAATGCAGGGCGTTTTTAGAAATATTACGACTAACCAAAATGTGGCAACAGTGGCTCCGGGAGCGGAATAGTTAACAGAGATAAAAAGCTTTGTTTTTTCACAAACATCCCAAAGGATGTAAAATTTTAGTTAATGATCTTAGGTTTTGTTATCTTGGGGATACTGATATGGAATCCCTTTTTCAAATGCCGGAGTTAACACAACGCAAACACAGACTAAAGATTGTTCTGAACCGTCATTTTTAAAATTTTGAAATCAGACGCTATCACAATCTGTTTTCGATATTAGTCAATGTAAATATAAAAACTTTAGATAAACAAGAGAGGTTTATAGCTATGCTTAATCAAATTATTTCAGCCAAAGGTTCTGGTTTTGTCCTTGCCATCGGCCAGGAATCCGGACGAATGGAGCACTTGGATATTGCCATTGGGGATTTGGGGCAATGGAACACGATTCCTGGTCATATTGAAGTAGTCGATGATTTGACCCGAAATTGCTATCGCGATGGTCGTGACAAGTGCGTGGTTGCCGTACATAAGAAAAACCCTCATACGGTGGTTATTTCCAAACGCTTTCAAGGTGCCGTTTTTACCATTCAGGAGGAGTGGACGGTGGCTGGAGATGAAATGCAATGGAAAATCACAGTGACCCTGGACAAGGACGAAGCACAGCGCTCAATTAAAATCCGGCAATTTATTCCTTACCCCACAAATGAGCCTTACCGTTGGAATGTTTGGACTGCTCAGCAGCATTTTCCCAAAGAACTGGTGAGGGTCGCGCAAAGTAGTATGGTTTATGGCGATATTTGTTGCGGCACGGTGATTCCACTTTTGGCGTTATATAGTGAGCACAAGGACGTTGGAATGAGCATTGCGAAGCCTTTGGGACAGAAAATACCGCGCTGGGCGATGATTTTTGATGGTTACCGTGGTGGAGGGGTCACCATCGAAAGCGGGTGCATGAAGCTCAGCAATAATCATTCTGCTGAAACCGCGCTCTTGTTGCATCCGTACGTTGGCGGGTGCTGGCGTCCGGCTCTCGGTTATCTTGTGCAGAAATATCCGTCCTATTTCAAAGCAGGGCTGGCTGATGCATCGGAACGTCTTGACGGAGGTTTTCTAATCGGGAATCCGTCTACTGCAGAAACACAAATGCAGTTGGCTAAAACCTACGATGCCAAGGTAGCGGAAATTCATTATCATTATCGCTATTACGGGAATTATTTTCCCGATCATGGTACATGGCGCACGATAGAAGGCAATCCTGTCCGGGAGACCATCCGCAAAAATGTGCGTTCGGTGAAAGCCATTCGCCAGGCGCTACGGCAATTCGACAGTCATCAAATTAAACCATTACTTTACATTCAACTTGCCGGAGACGGCTATCGGCCTTATGTGGAAAAAAAATTTCCGGAATCGATTGCGCTCAATATAGATGGACAAAGGATGGGACAGAATTATTATAACGTTTGGATGATGAATTCAGACCTTTCGCTCCCCTTTGGTAAATTCCTTCATGAAGAGCTGGAGCGTTTTTTTCGTCTTTATCCGGAAGCCGGCGGCTTGTTTTGGGATCAGCCTTGCTATGATGATATTGACAGCGCCCATCATGACGGGCTGACCATGGTGGATAATAAACCGATGTACCGGTTAGCATTTTGCTACGAGGAGCATCGGGATTATATGGTCAGCGAGGCGCATAAACGCAAGATGATTATTTCCGCCAATGGACCGCTTTACATTGAACTCTGTGAAGAGATCGATCAAATTATGGCAGAGGGGGTGTCATGGGTTGCGGATGTAGTGCAGTATGAGTGTGTGGCACGACCTATGCTTTTTTATCATTACTTTAAAGATGCCGATGATGTGGAGGAGATGTTCCAGAAATGTCTCATTGCTGGCGCAACTGGCTATACTGTTCCAGATTTTCTGTTAAGCCAGGATTTAGAATTGCTTTTCCGTTCTTACACGCCGCTGGTGCGTCTATTGTCAGGCAGAACCTGGTTATTTGAACCACGTCCATTGGAGTTGCCGCGCCGGGTGGATGGCAATATTTTTTCTAAAGAAGACGGCAGTCTCTACGTTACATTGGTATCGAGAGGACAAAGTTTACTGGAGAACCCGATGCCGAAGCAGTTAACATTTAAGGTGCGCTCAACATCAGTCCATCATACACGGAGTGTATCCTATTGGGGACCATCGGGAAACGAGACATCAATTTTGCATCAACTCATTGATGAAAATACGCTTTGTATTACCATTCCAGAACACATCGTGGTCAGTGTGGTAAAGATTAGAATTGATAATGCTTGAAGATTATTGATAATACAATTTCATAAGGGAATTAAGAAACAAATGAATAAAAGAATATGTTTGTCTGGGAATAATCTGATAATTGACAATTCCCCGTTCTTTATCAGGGGTGGGGAAATCGAATATTTCAGAATGCCAAAAAGAGAATGGCGCGACCGCCTTGGAAAAGCTGCTGAAGGTGGTTTAAACACGATTAGCACTTATATCCCACTGTATTTTCATGAATATGAAGAGGGGTATTTTGATTTTTCTGGCAAAACAATGCCGGAACGGGACATCCACGCTTTTCTAGAAATGACACAAACATTAAAGTTACCAGACCCGGTACGTAAGTGGAATGGGTGCGGCGGCTAATAAATGAGGAGGGAAACGTTTTGATTGATAAAACTTCAAAATTGAAAAATATACGAGGATACAGATGACAATTGAAAGTAATGTAAAGGGGCAAACTATCAAGAAAGTTCTTAAGGCGGGTGTCGGCAAGGTGGACATCACCTGCAAGGAGGGCGAGCTCGCCTACGGACTCTACCCGGAAAAAACCATGTCGCATATTCCCCCGCAATACCGTGACATGAAGGTTAAGATCGATGACCCTCTGTTCGTCCGTGCTCTGGTGTTGGACGATGGCGTCGAGAAGGTAGTACTGGTCACCTTGGATGTTTGCGCCCTTGGTGCTAGAATGATCAGTCAGTACATTCTGAACGACAGCCCGGACGATTTCATCCCGCGGCTACGCAAACGGGTTGAGGATGAACTGGGCATCCCTGGCAGCCTGATAAGCGCCAGCGCCTCGCACACGCATCCGCCGGGCCGCCTGCTCTGCGACGACGAAGAGCAGGTCACCAGAACCGTCATGGCGATCCGTCAGGCATTCGAGAACATGATACCCGTGACAATCGGTGTTGGTGCTGGCCATGAGGACACCCTGACCCTCAACCGGTCATGGATCATGAAGGATGGAACGGATTATTCTTGGCGACCGGAACCGCCAGGGGAGGAGATCAAAAGTCTGCGTCCGATCGATCCTGAGATCGGGATACTTCGGATTGACCGTCTGGACGGCAGTCCGTTGGCCGTGCTCTATGATTTCGCCAGCCATCTCCTGGTGGGCTGTAGAAAAGGCAGTGTCACTGCCGATTTTCCAGGCGTTACCTCGAACTATCTGGAAGAGCAGCTTGGAGGAAATGTGACCGCGATATTCCTGCAGGGCGCGAACGGGGACATAATTGAAGCCTCATACGATGACCGGGAGAATCCGCGCGACAAATACGACTTCGGCTATCGTCTCGGGCGTAGCGTAATGAAGGCCTACCGGACGATAGGAACCGGGGCTGTAGCGATCAAGGTAGTAACCAGGCATGTCGAATTTCCGCTACGGAAGGATATTCCTGAGTCTGTGGCCGCAGTCAAAAAGGAACAGTCTGATTTGACGGTGTCCATGCGATATACCGGTTTAAGCTTCAAGACCTTTCTTCCGCTCTACATGAAATACAACTTGCATCCCGATTATCCCAACCATTTCCCTCAACGTTATATGGCGGCCGACAACTGCGGCGATGAGAGATTCCGCATTTTGGATGAGCAGAACCTGAGGTCTGTCAAGAAATACCTAGAGAGCATGCGGGCGATGGAACTGATGTCGATCAATGAGCTTAAGATTGCCACGCTTGAGAAGCACCAAGAGATTATCACGGAGCTTGGTGGAGTCTGCGTCCCGGCCGAGATCAAGGCCATCCGGATAGGCGAATGCGTATTTGTTGCCGCCCCCATGGAGGTGCTGACGGAGGTTGGGTTCAAGGTCAAGAAGATGTCGCCATTCAAGTACACCTACATTATCTCCAACGCCAACGGCTACCTCCACTACTCTCCCCCGGCCTCATATTACGGGCATGGCAGCTACGAGGCCACCGAATGCCTGCTCGCCCCCGAGTGGGAGGCGGTTTTCATCAAGTCTGTCGAAGAGATGCTCAACGAACTTTTAGATGGAAGTGGTGAATATTGACGACATGCACCCGTCCGCCAAAGGAGTTCCAGCAGCTCCTTGTTGACCAAAAACTAACCTTAGATATGGACGCATTTATGAGTAAGGAAGGATTAATTGATGCATTGATTGCCAAACTGGACTTGCTTAACGGGCGTGAAAGCGAAGTAAAAATACGATCAAGGAAGGTTACATCAGCGCGAAAATGTGTTTGGTACCAAAAAATCTATTCAAGCCAGCGCGGTAGTTGATTTATGTTTAATTGTTAGTGATATAAATTTATGATTTGGGAAAACATGTCTAGAATAATATTAAGAGGTAAGAGTAATGACCGCAAATTATGGCTATTTCGATCAACAAAACCGTGAATATGTTATTACTGATCCATTGACCCCGCGTCCATGGATTAATTACCTGGGAGGTGACAAACTTGGTGCGTTTGTCAGTCAGGGGGCCGGTGGTCTGGCCTGGTATGAACAGCCCGTCAGCAGGCGTATTTCACGCTATGATTTTATGGGATTACCTCCAGACCGCCCTGGATTCTATGTTTACATCCGCGAAGCTGATGGCACATACTGGAACCCTTCTTTCCAGCCATGCCAGACTCCATTAGACAAATGGGAGTGCAGACACGGTATGGGTTATTCCCGCTTTATAGCTGAACGCAACGGGCTGAAGGCTGAGCTTGAGTTATTTATCCCGGTAACTGGCGATGTCCTTTTACTCGATTTGAAACTCAAGAATGAACGTGAACATTCCGAAAACATTTTCGTGATAAATTATTTAGAATTCAGTTTGTTCGAATATTTTCGAGAAATTATTGGATGGATTGTTTTGAGAAATCAAATCCGTTTTGTCTATGATCGCGATTTGAATTGCATCAAATATCATAACTTCGTCTATGAATCGGAATATACCAATCCGGTATTTATCGCAGGCAGTGGTGGTTCTGTCGGGTTTGAATGCAGCAGAGACAATTTTATCGGACGCGGTCGGGATACGTCAAATCCTTTAGCCGTGGAGCAGGGAACTATGTCCAACACTGAACTGACTGGCGGCGGCAATGGCATCGGCAGTCTAGGCTATGAACTCAGCATACCCTCCGGGGAAAGCCGTAGATTGACATGGATAATCGGCACGGCCGAGTCATGGCTGGAAGCTGATAAATTGGTCAAACATTACAGAATTCCGGAAAATGTCAATCTGGCACAATCCGAATTAAAACATTTCTGGCAGAGTATGTTAGCTAAATATCAAGTGGAAATTCCTGATCCCAATATCCAAAATATGATAAATTTCTGGAACCCTTACGGAGCTTATGCAACGTTTTTCCGTGACCGCGATATCTCATCCGAGCTACCTGGGTTTTCCACGGGTATTAGATTCAGGGACGCTATGCAAAATGCTTTGTCAGTTTGCAACCTGGCTCCCGCAACCGCCAGACCCAGAATTGATCTGATACTAAGTCACCAGCGTTCGGACGGTAGCGCACCCAATGCTTTCTTTGCCGGGGGCAAAGGAGAGAAAAAAGATGCCGGGGAACCGCGATGCGACAGCCCGGTGTGGTCGCCAATAACTGTTTATAATTATTTGGCAGAAACTGGCAACATGGATTATCTCAATAAAACATTGCCGTATTTGAATGACGGACAAGGAACCGTATACGAACACCTGATGGCCGGTCTCCGGCAGATAGCACGCGATAGTGGCGACAATGGACTGCCATTGCTTAAAGGTCGTGACTGGGATGACCATTTGGGGCTATTTGGCGAAGCAGGAGCAGAAAGCGTAATGACCGCCCAAAACTGGTGCTACGCTGGACAACTGATGAAAGAAGTCTGCTTAAATATCGGCGCAGATGAAGATGTGAAATGGATTACAACTCAACTCCAAAGTTATGCCGAAGCGCTGAATGGCCCGGCATGGGACGGAGAATGGTATAAACAGGTTCTTTATCGCAATGGGAAAGTCGCTCTCGGAAGCAAAAAGCGGACCGAAAATAAAATTTATATAAATACACAAGCATGGGCGGTTATATCCAATACTGCTCCGGGCGAACGTGCGGCATTATGCCTTGATAAAATGCGAGAATATCTCGATACTCCGTATGGAATACGGTTTTTAGTCCCACCCTATACCGGCATTCCGGAACCCCAGGACCCCCTAATTTCAAACGGTCCCGGTCTGGGGGAGAACGGTGGAGTATTTGTACAGGCAAACTGCTGGGCAATCATGGCGGAAGCGATGCTGGGTCGAGGCGATCTGGCCTATGAATATTATCGAAAAATCGCACCGCCAATTATTGCAGAAAATATTGGCCACGATGTATATCTGAACGAACCATATATGTATTCATCTCATATAATTGCCGAACCAGATTTGCGCAGGGGAATGGGTAATTTAAGCTGGCTGACCGGCAGTGTCAACTGGATGTATATTGCCGCCACTCAGTATATCTTAGGTATCCGCCCGGTATTGGACGGCTTAAACATCAGTCCATGTATCCCGTCATACTGGAAAGGTTTTAAAGCAACAAGAGAATTTCGCCAAACTATATATCAAATAGAAGTTGTAAACAATAATACAGGCAGTATCACAATCGAAATGGATGGGAAAACAGTTGATGGTAATATTCTGCCATTATCAGCCAATGCAATTGCCAAAGTCAAAGTTTCAATGTAACATAGAATTTCTCTGTTCTGTAAAAATTATGTATGGCAATAAATTTAGTATCGTTAAAATGTTTTGGAACCGAATAAAATAACTTGTTTAGTTTTTAATAGTAACTTTGAGTTGATTTTTGGGTTTGCTTTGGGGGGCATCGATTGGAGTGGAAGACTTTGCTTTCTATCTTCTGGATTATCCGGGAGCGTTGTGTTTTATCAGAATTAGTGCGGGTAGCCCATGTCTCCATAATCCCCGATTTGACTTCAATGATGAGGCAATATGAAATGGAATAATTTATCTTGTTGCCATGATGTTAGCGACAATGGAAGTGAAATACATAGTAAGCCCCGACGAATCCATAACATAGGAGTCGCGCTAGATTTAGAATTACGAAATTACTTCTGCTTTTAGGAGGATACAACTTTATTTTATGATTAAGCTTTTACGGATAATGATGCAATAAACGATATTTTAAAGAGGCGATATATGGCAGACCGGACTTTATGGAATTATCTGGAGAAGTTACCGGAGCAGGAAGCGGCCTGGGGCGAATGGTCCAGTCGTCTGGCGAACTGGCATCGCTTTAACACTTTCTATACTCATTATCTTAAAGTCGAAGGCCGCCGCGTCAAGTTGTTGAATTGCTTGGAATTGTGCGAACACGACTGCCAGCGCCGGATTGTGGAGAATTCCCCTTCTGACATCAAGGCAGTATGTCCGCAGAACCAAGCTGATCCTATCCAACTCAAGTTCCGGGACATCCTGATTTATTCCATACGCCTGGAAACTCTGCATCAGGCAATTTGCACTTCACTGAATATCAAGTATACAGCAGACCGCCGGATCGAACACGAAAATGTCTGGCATCTTGGCTATTATTCCGGCTCTGAGGCTTATATTACATACCGAACAACTCCGTCAATACTCTCCGATACCATAAGTTCGATTTACCTTTCGCAACAGACTCCGTTTATCCTGATGGTGCCGACAGCGAAGAACGTAACCCCGGAAATACAACAGTTCCTTGCCAGGAATTACTCCGTCTTGTTATCTATGGCAGATGAATTAAAATTGCAACCGGACGGTTCATTCAAGCCGGTGCGCAATATCCCGTAAATTTAAACACATCCGCCATAAATCAAAATCCTTTTTCTCGCACAAAGACGCAAAGGCACAAAGGAAATCCTTTTCTTAACCACGAAAGACACGAAATAACACGAAAAGAATCAAAAAACGGAGTCAGCGAATGAACGCGGCCATTGGCGCGTTTATTCACTGACTCATGTATTATCTTCATGCCCTTCATGTTCTTCATGGTGAGGTGTATTACTCCGCGCCTCTGCGCCTTTGCGTTAAATCGTTCCCCGGTTTTCATGATTTCTCATTTTCAACTTTCAATTTTCAATTACTGTTTTTTACTATTAGTATTTTTGTCAAGAGAAATTGTGAAACAAGGCTCAACCAAGGCGGTAAAATGAATTTTTGAAACTCAGGTCTTGGAAACATGAATGTCAATTTAACAGGGACGGACAGGACAAACATAGTCAGTAGTTCTAAAATTCTAAAATGCGGAAAGCCTTGGGCAACCTAACATTTAACACTTAACACTTAACACTTAACACCTAACACCTAACACCTAACACCCTTTCTGTTCCAATCGCAGAGCAGGAAAGCGTCTCGCGCCGGGGATTGTTCATTAAGCTATGTGCTACACGGTAGCTGTCGGTATTTATGAGTTTGAAAATTTAGTTTTATTAATTATTTAAAAGGTTCAAAAGGTTCACCGTTGACAAGCATTGACACTTAAACTATAATGATAACAACAGGAAATGTTAACTGGGAAATAATATCATGTCGGCGTTCGAAAAATTTGCGACGTCTCAAAAAGAAAAATTCTACAACGCATTACTTGCAGATATCTGTTTAGGCATTTATCCGCTAAATGAATTATTGCCGCCGAGGACGGTTCTGGCGGAAAAATACCATGTCAGCGAGAGCTGCGTTACCCGGGCGATTGCGGTTTTGGCGGAACAGCAGGTATTGGCAACCCGGCAGGGGCGTTTTGGCGGAACATTTTTAAAACAACGCCCGGCTCTCGCTAAAACAGTGCGTAAACTGCAATTTCATTATGGAATGACGCCGGACAAGTCGGCGCGATGCGCGGCATTCCGGAATTGGATAAACCGCTTTGCCAGACAACATATTGATATTAAGATTGAGTTGAAGCCTCAGATGTTTAATTTTCGGCAAATGGAAAATCTGGAAGCTAATTTTTCAGAAATTTATGATTCGCAATTGCCATCTGTCTGTCTTGTTCCATTGACATCATTGCCGGTGCTGGCTATTCATCATACTATTCATCCCTTAGCCACCGACCCGCAAGTAATCAAACAGGAATTATCATATTTCCGTCCGGAATATCGCGACTCTTTGTGTTTTAACGGCTCCATGTATGGATTTCCAACTGAAGGCGGCGGCGTCTCGCTGTTGCTTTACTCGTCAAAACGGCTGAGAGACGCAGGTATTGACGCTGATAAATTTACTTCTTCCTGGGATGATTTTCTTACCGGCTTGAAAAAGTTAAATTGCGGACAAGGAGCTTTATCCATCTGCAATAACGAATTCGGACTGTTTCTGTTTTTTGCATCATTACTGAAAGGCCGGCTCGGTAATCAGTGGATAAACAGACTTGAGGACTGGAATGGAATAATGGCCGAATCCTCTTGTTATAAGGCGCTTGAGGATTTGAAAGAAATCAACGATGCTTCCGGCATTGCCACAGCAGACGGCAGGAATACAACCGGTCTTCAAATTCTGAAAATGTTAAATGGCGATGGTCCTGCTGTAATATTTACCAACACTTCCCAGGCAGGGGCGCTTTTCAGCCTGGTCAGCAATCCGGATGAACTGAGTCTGGCGCTGTTGCCGTCACAAACATCCAAGTCTCCGAATGTACTCCGGAATATGCTGGTCTGGGTGCTGCTCCGGGAAGAAGACCGCGAAACGGCAATGGCTTTTTTGCGCTGGACCGTCAATGTTGAAAATTGGACTTTTTATAACCGTCAAATTCAGTTGCTGGGTAATCCATTTTGCCGTATCCCGTTTAAAGATGATACTCTGTATCAGGAAAAACTTGAACCAGTTTCCCCGCTATGGAAGAAGCTCGAAGATAATATGCCGAAATCCCCCGGACTTGAACCTCCGTCGACTCACGATTTCCGTATGGGTATTGGTAAAATTCTGTCAGGATGGTTGAAAAGCGGCGGTACGGTTCATGATGGGCAGGAACGGCTTTGCGGTTTTTTCTCAGCATGGTCAAGCCATTGAATATTAACGCTTTCATAGAAAAAATATTTAACCCAATAAAGAGGTGCAATGCAAGAACGAGAAAAGGATGATGAGGTTGAAGAGTATAATTTTTCAGCAATGCGAAGATTTATGAAACAAACAATTTTCCAGAAAAGGAGGAACGACAAATGAGAACTCAAAAACCACAAAATTTTACATTAGTGGAGCTCCTGGTAGTGATTGCCATCATCGCAATTCTTGCCTCAATGCTGCTGCCGGCGCTGAATAAGGCACGGACATACGCTTATTCTGCCGACTGCATGAGTAAATTAAAAAGTCTAGGCGCTGCCACCTCTTTTTATCTGGGCGATAATAATGAAAGGTTATATAACATAACCAATACAGGACTGAAGCATTTCTGGTGGAGAGAAAATGGGCTGGCGCCTTACCTGAATGCTAAATACAATGGAACAGTACGCCTTGATTTTACCCCGATGCTGTTATGTAAATCAGCGACACCTGCTGACACATACAATGTTAATCGTTCCGCATATAGCGGTAATTGGGTTTTGTCAGAAAAGAAACTCAGCCTGATAAAATATCCAAGCAAAGTTGGCTTGATTGGTGATGGATGTCAGCCGTATTATTATTATTTCGCCAATGCAACTTATGGGTACGATGTAGCGCTGAAATCCAGACATCAGTTCCGGGCAAATTTTGTCATGCTTGGCGGAGAGGTTTTAACTATAAAGCCGTGGCCAAGCCCGGCAGGAAATAGCCTGGAGCGTGTATTCTGGCATGGAATACTGAATTGATATTTATGAAAAACTACGCCATGCTTAAAGAAACTCCCGGACAAAGGGCTCACTTTTCATATCCCGGCAGTTATCTGGTGCTGTATGAAAACGCCGACAGTTGCGGTATCGGGATTAAGATATTGAAAATTTCACAGGATCGCAACGCCGCATTAGTATCACCCGGTTTTCTATCGCTCACTGTTTTACGGGAAGGCAGGGAAGTATTCTCGCCTGATTCCCCGGTGGAAACTACTTTTGAACCGGAAGTGATCAGCTCTTTATGGCATGGCGATGACTTGACTGTATGCGGACGCTATTTCTTTCTTGATGCGCATACCCTGCAATTTTCCGTGGAAATAAAAGTTGAAGTTGATATGGATGGGCTGGAATTAAAACTGGCCAGCAGATTAAATCAAAATGCGCTTACCAGTGCATACTGGCTTGACGGCAATGTCTCATTTGGCTCTGCAACCCTGAAAAGTCCTGACTCCAGAAGCACCATGCCGTTCAGCACAATATACTGGGCATTTCTCATGATGGATGAATGGGGGACACTGCCGTCAGGTTCAGAAGATTTGAGCAAGAATCTAAAAGTTCCATCAATGAAAGCAGGGCAAACTTTAACTTTTTATGTGATAATGCCATTCGCGTTGAACAATCCCGGATTTTTCCGGGAAAAATTAGCCGCCGGACTATTGTTTTATGCTAAGGCAGACCGGCAATTACCCCGGATCAGGCAAGCCAGAAAGAAATTATTCTCCGAATTGCCGGCTCTGCCGGTTCCATGGCTAAAAGAAAACAAGTTATATTATCACGCGGTTACTGCCTTGCTGAACAACACTCTTCAGCCCAACCAGTCCGAATTTAACGGAACAAGTTTTAATGGACGTACCGCATGTTATCCATGCAAAGGCGGCTATGATGGCTGCTGGTATTGGGACAGCGCTTTTCATGTTACCGCAATGAGCAGATTCGCCCCTGAAAAAGCCCGCGACAACGCCGCTATTCATTTAGAGAATCTGACGGTTGAAAGTGCGCCCGGCTGGGTGCTGCCAAATACCAGCTGGGCTGATGGCGCCAGTTCATTCGGCTGGGTAAAAGGGATTACAGTTCAACCGCCATTTATGATCTGGGCGCTCGGCAAGTATTTCTCTCATACCCGGGATATTGAATTTATCCGGCAGCATTACTCGACGCTGGTAAAAATGCACCGCTGGTGGTATGAAAATCGCGACCCGGAAAAGAGCGGCCTCTGCGGGTACAGAAATGGTTTTGAAAGCGGAATGGATAACAGTTCACGCTGGCTCTTCAGCGGCGGTAAATGTTCAGTCAAAGCTGCGACCGCAATACACCGTGCACAAAAGCCGATGTTGCATTTGAAGGCAGTGGATTTAAACAGTTTTCTATTGATTGAGAAGCGCCAGTTGGCCGGTTTTGCCGAACTTTTAGGTAAAAAACAGGAGGCGATAACTTTTCAACAAGAAATTGAGACGCTTGAAAAACTAATCAGCGAATATCTTTACGACGCAAAGCGCAATATTTTTGTAGACTACGATTGGGCTCGGAAGAAACACAGTCCGGTAATCGCAATAAGTTCATTTATGCCGTTATGGGCGGGGGTAACGCTGCGGGAAGATCTGGCGGAACAAATGCTGGAAAATTATCTATTGAATGAAGATTACTTTTACGGGGACTATCCATTTCCGTCTGTGTCGTTTGCCGACCCTGACTTTGATTCCCAGGCGATGTGGCGGGGCGGTGTCTGGATGAATTTCAATTATTTCTGTATCCGGGCTTTGAGGCGCTACGGTTTTAATCAGGAGATAGACCGGATTAAGCGGAAAATCTTTAAAATGGTAAAAAGCAATCCCAGCATCGGGGAATGGTATGATTCCCGGAACGGCAGAACTTTAAGCAAACAGGAATTCGGCTGGACCGCCGCGTTTCTAATTGAACTTTTAAACGAAAAATAATAAAAGGATTTATTCATGCTGCCGATTAAAACGAAATTATTCTTTCTGTCAGTGCTGGTCAGTACAGCGCAAGTATTTGGCATATCCGAAGACTTTTCCGTGCCGGATAAAATCAAGCAGGTAGCGCCATATAAAAGCAGTGTATTTCAGGAAGAACGGCGCGGACCTGGCGGAAAATTTATGTTGACGGTTACGCTGGACGAAGCCAATCACACCAAAGAAAGCCGGACCGGCTGGGATATCGCTCCGGAAATCGTTGATGATCAGATATTCTCAATATATGTTTATCCCAAAGTAAGTCCTTTAGCCTGGTTTTCTGTAAATTTTCTTGACGCCGCAGGGAATATTATTTCTACGCACGCCTGGAAAAGTCTGCCACCGGAACGCTGGACCCAGTTGAGTTTTACGGCCAGCACCGCCGGAGATGCAGCATTTTTTGCCCCGTCATCATATCAATTCGGACGGAAGGTTGCGCGCATTGAACTGGGTTTTTCGGGTGACAAAGGACAACAGATTATACTTTGCGATTTGCACGGACAAACTATAACTGACGATAAAACGGCAGACAGCGGTAGTTTTCTCGCTATTCGATCCGGCGGAAACGTTCTGAAACTCAATCCTAAACGGAACTTTGCCCTGGTGGAGGCAGAGGTCAACGGACATAAACTGCTGGCAGTTCCCGGGCAGGCGTCGCCGACTTTTTATGCAGTCAATACCGCTGGCGAAACAAAGAAATTCCGACCGTCAGATGAAAATTGGAATTGTCGGATTGTACGCCAAACCCAAAACTCTTTAACCGTCAGTTATCAGAGTAAAGACGGTTCAATCATTGAGATTGAGTATGAGGTAAAATCGGACAAAATTGCGGTTACGAACCGTGTGGTAAAAGAGGCGGAATTGCGCTTTGAATCGGTCGAGAACTTTTTAATGACGGGAATGAATCCGGAAGATTACGGGATTGCCCCCACCGGCAAATTGCTGCAATGCGGCGACGGCAGGCAGCGCACCTTTTCCCATGAAGGACAAAGTGACTATCAGACCCCGAATATGGTCGCACTGCGGACAGACAAAAGCATTCTTTACTATAAGCCATTGAATTACAGCAATAATTTTAGCCTTACCGTTCGTCAACGGAAAAAAGAAGCGGTAGCGGAGATTGGCGGTAAACTTTATTTCCGCCCGGCCGGATTCCAAAATCCGGCAACAAAACTGGTTCATGACAAATTAGCCTGGCAACTTGAAACGGCGGGAGATGTCAATCATGATGGCGTGGTCGATTGGGTCGATTGCGGTCTTGCCTACCGGGATCGCTATATCAAACCGAACCGTAATCTCAACCCGCTGTTACGCGATAATTTCATCTACTATCACCAGGGATTTAACTATGAAAGAGTTGCCGAGGTCTGTGAAAAACTTGATTTTGCCTCGGGTATCTGGTGGGTTAAGCGCATGCTGAATGATGCCGGAGCGGCGGATGCTTTCATTTATGATCTTCAGCCGGTTTCCGCTCTCGGTGAACTGGCGGATGTCAAGGCGCGCATTAGAAAAACCGGATCCCGGGTCGGTCCTCATTATTCCATGGACGCCATCGGCCTGGACGGCGGCGGCTGGCCGGAAGAATTTATCAAGCAGGGACCGGATGGCAAGCCCCAGCGCTATTGCATGATGTACCGGTATGCCGACCGCAAGCCGTATCAGATTTATTACCTCGATTATCTGCGCGCCGTAAAGACCGGGAAATTCTATCCATGGCTGGATAAACTGATGCAGGCATGCAGACAGAGTGACGGTGATATCATCATGCTTGACACTTTTATCTGTTATGGACGTCCAGGTTACAATCCGGAATTCCCCTCCACGGGAGAAACGGAATCTGAGGTTAAGCATGAAATTACAAAATATCTGAAAGAGCAAAAAGGCATTACAGTCACATCCGAAGGCATTGTCGAGGGAGGTGAAGATGTCACCGATTATTCCGCCGGCGGGTATAATACCCGCGAATGGATGGCGGGAAAGTTATGGCAGAGCAGACTGCCTGAAAAATATGTCCCGCTGAATACGGTAATCTATCATGGCGCCACCTATAAGGGACTGGACTGGTACGCCTTGCGCCAGAAAGAACCTAATTACGCGGCGGCGATGATTCTCTGCGGCAAATTCTGGGACTGGAGCAGTGTACAGTTTGATAATTTTGAAATTCTATATGCTCATTGTGCCAAACGCTTCTTCATGAACAATGTTTTCTGGGCACAGGTGGCCGATGCAAGGATTATCAATATCCGGCAGAAAGATTCGGAATGGTTGCTATCCTTTGACAACGGGGCGACAATAACCACCAACCCGGACAAGGATTGGTTTATGCTTAAAGTCAACGGCATCACCTATGACGGTTTTACGCCTTTCAGCAGTCGCGGCGTTATGGCAATCTTCAAGCCGGGGGAGCTGGATATGGTTCTGCCAATCAAAGAGGATGTTGAATTGCTGTCGTCACAGCCGAATTACGACAAATTGAAAGAGCGCATCAAAATATCCAAAACAGCCGACGGATTTATCAAAGTGACCGGACGTTTTGATGATTTAAAATGGAAAAATAAATTTATGGGGGAAGTGAACGGCAAAGAGCAGGTAAAAGAAATTGAAGTTGAACCATTATTGCTTTTAAACAGAAAAAACAAGTAAGGAGCATCATGAAGATGAAAAAGGCAAGTTTAGTTGGCATGGCATTGATTGGAATGACTATGGCTTTGCAGGCTGGTGCGGAAGAAGTGATTCTTGCCGAAGGCTTTGAAGCGGCAGATAACTTCAAGACCGAAAACGGATATAAATGCACGGATATTAAAATCCGCGCCGACAAGGATGAATTCCAGGAAGGAAACGGGGCCTTGAGAATTGCATGGACTTCCAGCGATGCTTCGGGAGCATTTTCGCTTAGCCGCGAGGTCAAGCCTTTGGACATAACCGGTAAAGTTTTTTCATTTATGGTAATGAGCCCGGACGGTAAAGTAATGAATGTCGGGATCGAATTTTATGACAGTAGCGGCAAACGTGCCGACGAATACCGGCAATACAATATTTCCGGCGCCGGCCAGTGGACTAATGTAAAGTTCACTCAAGGCAAAGCCGAACGCGGGCAGTGGCGGCGTGAGATCAAAGAGCAATCCGGAGATCCGACTAAAGTAACCCGTATCACTTTCCGGGCTCAGACCAAGGAGTCGAACCAGACCGCCGAACTGATTCTGGATGACTTTAAAATCACTTCGGAAGAAGTGAAAAAATAAGATGACAGCAATTACTCCGCGCGAATCATTTATTGCCGCACTGGAACATCAAACGCCGATGCCCGGCAGCAGGGTACCGCACTGGGAACTGGAATTTTTCCTGACGATGGAGGCATTCGGCAAGGTTCATCCGCAGCATCGCGATTTCCGGCAGTGGCAGCAAATGAGTGTCCGGGAGCGGGAATTGCAAATTCAGGATGTTGCCGGGCTGTATCTGGCTGTTGCCGCACGTTATGAGCACGCAGGAATTTATATCAAAGGTCCGCGGGGCTGGGATGAACCGGCGCAGCGGCGGCTGTTTGAAGTTATTCGCGAGCAGTCGGGAATGCAGTATCTGCTCCTGGTCGGCGGGGACTCAACTTACGGACTCCCGGGCGGCGCTGATATGACCGGTTTTGTCATGCAGTTTGCCGATGAACCGGAAAAAATGAAACAGCAGGCGCAGGACGGGGTTATGCTGATGCTTGAACGTGCAGAACGTATTCAACGCTGGGGAACTGTTGACGGCTTTGTACTGACTTCAGATTATTGTTTTAATCGCGGCCCGTTTTTTCCGCCTGAAATGTTTGCCGAGTTTGTTACTCCATATCTGGCGCAGTTGATCGGCGGATATCGGGAAGCTGGGTTTTATACGATCAAACATACTGACGGAAACATTATGCCGATTCTGGATCAACTAATTGCCTGCCGTCCGCATGCGTTGCACAGTCTTGACCCTCAAGGCGGCGTGGACATTGCTGAAGTAAAACGTCTTACCGGCGATAAAATCTGTCTGATCGGAAACGTCAACTGCGCATTAATGCAGACCGGCAGCGAATCAGAAGTGGTTGCATCCGCCCGCTATGCCATTGAGTACGGCATGCCCGGCGGCGGTTACATCTTCAGTACCAGCAACTGCATATATTCGGGAATGGATTTGGTACGATACGAGTTGATTCACAAGATTTGGAGCGAAAAATCAAAATATTAATAATTTGAATGTACAGATTTATTGTAATTTCAAGAGTGGTGCGGGAGGTCGATAAATAGTCAAATAAACGCATTTTGCACTGAAGTCCGGGAATTTAGTCCGTCGGGGCCCCATCCCAGGCAGTACGAAAAAAAATCGACTTTTTTCGTAATTCCATCCCGGCGGCAGTAAAACGGCGAACCATGGTCGAATGTCAGGCTCCGGTTCGGTAGATAGATTCAAAAAAACAGGAAAACTTTAGTAATGGAACAGAATCTCCTTAAAGAACGCTTGAACCTTTCCTGCCGCTGGCTCACCGACGTTGCACAAGTCAAAAATGAAGAACTTTATCCAGCCGAAAAACGCACACACCGTCATGAAACCTGGTTGGGTGCCATCCGTGGCGAGTATCGTGTCTCCAGCCGTGAGTGGGGTTTCTTCTGTCCGGTCTGGCATACTGGGCAGGCAGTCAAGGCGTTGGTCATGGCCGCGCCTTATGCCGGTGATTTTGCGCTGGAGGGCGCTGTCGCAGGCGGTGATTTCATTCTTAAAAACGTAGTGGGAGACGGTACCGACAAAGGCTTGATTCTCGCCTATGAGGATGATAATGACAAAGTGAATACTTCAGCAATACTGGAAGGCTTGGACGGACTTTTTGAATTATCCGCGACTACCGGAAATGCGGCATATCGGGAAGCGGCATTGAACGCGCTGGACTGGGTGTCCCGTCGTGCGTATCTCGCGAACGGCGGCTATTTTCAGGATTGTTACAATCATGTGAAAGGGGAATTCCTCCCAAGTCGTTATGGAACCGCAGGACGTCCGCTGCTCGATGACGCCGTTTTTCTCAAGGGGTATCGGCTTAACAATAACCCGCAATTCAAAGAAATCGCGGTTGCAACTGCAGAGCGGCTGTTGCGTGAAGAGGAACCCGCCGGAAACTGGATCAATTATGCGCCCTGCAATGCAGTACGTGGCAACATCCATCCGCGTCACGCCTATTGGTGGGGTTATCCCATGGCGGAGATTTTCAAGGAAACCGGAGATGAAAAATTCATGGACGCTTTTCTGAGAGCTGTAGACTGGTACAAAAAAGCCATGCGTTATGACGGCGGCATGTTCCGGGGAACTTACCGGGATTACAATACTGATTCATGGGGACACGCCACCAGCGGAACCGCCTGTGCCGTAATCATGTTCATTGAAGCGATGAAGCTTACCGGCTCCGATGAACTGCTGCCATATATTGAGAAAGGATTAGATTTCTGCTGCAAAATGCAGTTCACAAATCCGCAGGACGCTTATCTGAAAGGCGCCATCCTGGAAAAACTGCTGCCGATTACCGATGGCTGGGGACGCGACGGGACTGACGCAAGTCCGTATTACATCCGCGATCTCGGAACGATTTTCTTCATCCAGGCGGCGGCGAAGTATCTTAAATTATAATTAAAACCATGATGACTCACGACTGCACGTAACTGTAAAATACCGGATTTTATTCCGCTTTTATAGTACTCTGAAAAGCTAAAAAACGTATAGACGTGTTAGATTATAAATTAAATATCTTTCGTTCCGGCTGATGGACGTAAGAATATTGCAGCGAATTTTGACATTAATGCCTTCAACAAAGATTGGAATTATTAACTTAAATATTTCTAAATGTTCATAATGTTCTTTATTGATTATATTGTTCTTAAGATTTATAATATATTTGAAATCGATCGATAAACCTTAATAAGGATTATACCGATGTTAAAAGAAAATGATTTTTTACTGGACCGCACCAGCAGATTTAAGGAAAAATTTATCGAAGACCTGCGCCACGGTAAATTTGCGCGGGGGGATCTTATACCGCCGCGGCATTTGCTGGCGGAAACCTATAGCATCAGCACCAGCACCGTAACCAGGGTGGTTCGCGATTTGACCCGTGACAGGATTCTGGTGACCAGAAAAGGCCGGTTTGGCGGGACTTATTTGTTAAATAAGCCGAAGCAGCCGGGGGAAATAAAAAAAATCAGATTTCATTTTTCCAGCAGACCGGAGAAAAAAGTCAGAGCTGGACTATTCCGGCGCTGGCTTGATCAGTTTATGCGGGAAAATCCGGATTATCAGGCTGAAATAATCCCGCAAGTCTTTCATTTTCAGCAAATGGAAACAATGAGTCCTGAATTCGTATCACTGCATGAACATGAACTGCCTTCAATTATGCTGATTCCGCTTTCTTCGCTGCCGTGGCTGGCGGCCAGGAAATTGATTCGTCCGCTGATTGCCGACCCGGCTGAAGCGTTCCGGGAAACGCAAATATTCCTTCCTGAAATTCGTTCCGCATTACTGGTGAACGGTGCAATGTACGGCTATCTGACCGAAGGCATCTCGTTAAGCACGATCATTTATTCAAGGGAGCGCTTAAAACGCTGCAAGGTTTCCGAGCAGGAATTATCCGGCAACTGGGGAAACTGGCTGAAAGCGCTGCGCAAATTGAGCATTGATGGCGGCGGGTTATTACTGGAGAATGACGGACTTGGAGTTTTTTTAATATTCTCACACCTGCTTAAAGAGTTTCTCGGCGAAAACTGGATTCTGACTATGAGCGACTGGAATGGCATAATGTACAGCCGGGAATGCATTGCCGCGCTTGAGGAACTGCAAAATCTGGAAAAAGCGGCCGGTTTGATCGTTGAGGAGCAATCAAATCAATGGCAAACATTAGGCCGACTGGCCGCAAATGGCCCGGCTGCGCTCATGACCGTGTCTTCCGCCGCAAAGAATTACTATTCTTTTGTCCGCAATCCGGATGAATTAATTATGGCGCCATTTCCGTCCAGGACTGCAAATGTTCCTAACCTTCTCAGCAACACGATGGTCTGGGTTCTGACCCATGAGGCAGACCGGGAAGCTGCGTTGACTTTCCTGCGCTGGGCAGTGAGTCCTGAACCATGGCTGGAACACTGGCAGACTGGCAATAATCCCGGCAATGAATTTCTTATACCTCCTCTTCAGAAGAAGAATTTAATGGAACAAGCTTCAGCCGCGTCGGCATGGGAGAAGTTTCAGAAGCAGATAAGCGGTACTCCGGTTGCGCTGGAACCGCCATCCCCGGTGGATTTCAGATTGAGTGTCGGCAAGTTGCTGCTGAACTGGTTGAAAAGTGGTGGAACCCTTCACGACGGACAGGAGCGGCTTTGCGGATTGTGGGCTTCATGGATTGACCGTTGAGTCAAAGAGCCGGGCGGTAGTCCGGGTATTTCTTAACTAATCTAAATGTTCATAATGTTCTTCGTTGACAATGTTATTCCGTCCGTGTAAAATCTATTTCAGCAAGCGGGTAAACTGAAATAATGAAAGGAATTTTAAAATGCAAAGAAGATTTTTCACACTCATTGAACTCCTCGTGGTCGTAGCGATCATCGCGATTCTCGCCGGAATGCTGCTGCCGGCGCTTACCAAAGCAAGGGAAAAAGCTCATGCGATTTCATGCACTAACAAATTGAAACAACTTGGCACCTATCTGCAATTCTATTTGTCGGACAACAATGGGATTTTCATGCATTACTTCGATGGCGGCGGCGCTTCCGGCACTCACTGGATGCGTTCAGTTGCAGCCTATGACAATACACTTAATCCATCGCACCTGCCTGCGGCTCAAATCGCGAGTAACAACTGGGGAACGCGTCAGCACATTTTTATCTGCCCGAGCGCGGCCAAAGATCCTGTTGCTGAAATTTATTTAAGCGGCACCGCCTGGTACACTTCCTACGGTATGAATGCGAGCAATAAATATGTCAACAGTCCAAGGATCAAAAATCCGTCAACCAAAATCATGCTGGCGGAAAATAAGTCTTATCAAGTATATCCGCCATGGGGAGGGGCGAACCTGCCCCGGTTCCGGCATGCAAATTATACCAATACGCTACATTGTGACGGTCATGTCGGCAAAGTAAAACAAGGCATTGTAGTTGATACACCTCCAACATCCAACGGACTTTCATCATTGGACTGGGCATTACCGTTCTGGAGTGGAAGAGAATAGTATAAACAAGCAAATATACTAGTTTAAATAGCATAGGTTAGCACTGACTTACTGCGTTGAATCGCGAATTCAATATTAAAGTTTAAGATTTGAAAAATTGGATAATTTTATGAAAGCAACCGTATTATATGTTCTTTTATGTATCGCCGCAATGTCGATAGCACTGGCAGAGGAAAACAATGCATATAAATTTGATTTCGGCATGCCGCCCGCCGGCTGGAAAGTGCCTGACAAGCTGAAGGATAATCTCTACGCCCAGATATCTGGCGCCGCCAAAGAGTCCGGTAAAGTTTGTACCGGCTATCTGTCAGTTCATCCTTGGTCTTATTATGAAGCCGGCACTGGTTACGGCTGGGTTGATAAAAGCAGTGGTCATGGACGCCCATACTGGCGGGATGATGTTCTGAGTTCATTGTATTACTGCCAGGAGTCTTATCCTCAATATGAAATGCTCTATGACGGAATCTGTTTCTATAACGAGAATGAACACAAGTTCAAAGTTGACCTGCCTCCCGGCAAATATCGCCTGCAGATATATCTCGGCGACCTGAATCTTGGCGAATTCCGCAAAGATATGACGGTAAAAGCAAATGGCAAAATTATAATTGATAATGCGAGCACCGGCGCCGGACAGGTAAAAGCATTTCCGGCGGATGTCGAAATTAAAGACGGCGGTCTGGAATTGTCTTTCGAAGCCCCCAATCAGATCGCGGTTTGCGGGTTGGAAATTGCGCCGGCAGCAAACGATGTTCCGCTTCCGGCGATTAAATCATTTCCGCCGGAAACCGCAGAAAGAGCAGCGATAGTAAAAGGCAATCTTGATCGTTTTGTCTCCAGAGAGAATTCAACATTACAGCAGGCAGAGCAGGATATTATCAAAGACCGTTTGTTCGGCGACAAAATTCCGGAACATAGTCCGGTTGTTGGAGCCGCAGATATTTATATGACCATGTACGGGGATGTCAGCCGTCTGGTCAGCTTGTCACCTGATGTGGAACTGGACGGGATGGCGCTGCTGCTGAAAAAAATGGGCGTCAGCATGATATGCGTAAAGTCTCCAGTCGTTTTGAATAAATATAAGAAGCTCGGGCTGAAGGTTACCGGCGGCATTCATGCGGAACGCCTTCCCTCGAATGCGGAAAATGTGGAAATGCAGAAGCTGTTGAAGCCGGATGGATCATTCGTGGAACTGAAAGGTTTTTTCGCTATTCATTCGCCGGGAATTCAGCGGACATTAAGCTCCAATTATGACAATGAAATTGCGCCGATTAAAGATACGGCTGACGGCATATTTGTGGACGAACCACGCGGGATGACTTTCCTGGGCAATCTGCTTGGCGACTACAGCGAATCGTCAAAAAATGCATTCAACCTCTGGTGCAGAGAAAATAAGCTGCCGGAATACGGGAAGAGTGAACTGCCCCGTCCCGCCTGGAGCGATGCGTTTTATGCCTTTTACCGTTTCCGCCTGGAATCGGTGCCGATTTTCATGCGCAATGCAGTTAAGGGCAGTTGCGTGGAAAAAATGCAGCTTTATGCCGGGAACGGGGACATCAGCCCGGGAGCGCTTAATCACTCCACTTTTTTCCCGCCGGCTAATGCCAGAGCGGGAATTGTTCCACTGAGCTGGGTTTACACCAATCCCTGGATGGCTAAGATTTCCGCCGAAGCGATGAAGGCGGCCGAGGCTTACGGTCATAACGGCATGGTCTTTACCAGAGTCGGCAACCGGAATGAAGCGGAAGACAGATTGCAGGGCTTGACCGTGTTGAGTTCCCGCTGTTCCGCGCTTGGTCCTCGTGAAGGCCATAGTTTCCGGTTGTTTGTGGAGTTTGCGGTGACGGCCCGCGCTCTTGCCAGTACGGAGCATCGCTGCGGCCTGTACCTGTACTGGCCGGAATCGCTGGTTTACCCGGATCTGATCAACTGGAAAAACCAGATCGGTCAGGACTGGAACGAAAAAGCAAAATCATTGTTTGATCAGAATATTGACTATAAAATATCTTATAATGCTCAACTGCCGCAGAATTCGATGCTGCTCTATTATACGCCGATCCCGGTACTCAACCCGACAGAAATGGCGGAATTAAAGACCATGCTGGCACAAGGAAATAAGCTACTCTATGCGGCGCCAAGCTATCCGGTACGTCCGGACGGCAGTCGTTATGGCGATTCGCTGAGTGAAATTTTCGGAGAGGAAAATGTAAAAAATATTGTATTGCTGAAACATTATCCGGATCAGGCCAAGATAAGGGAATTGGCGCAACGTTTCAATGTTGAACTGAATCCGGCATTGAAGTCAGACGGACAGGTGCTGACCTGGCGCTTCAGCCGCGGCAAAGAAGAGATGATGCTGATCATCAATAAATCGGCAACTGGCGCAGTAAATGTTGAACTGCCGCAGGAATATACAGATTACTTTACTCAAGAAAAATTATCCGGACAAATCAGAATTGCTCCTGGTCTGTTCCGGTTAGTTAAAATACAATAACCCAAAAAAGGAACGACAAAAATGAAGAAGTATTGCACAATGCTGGCTTGCCTGTACGTCGCTGGTATGTTGAATGCCGGAGATTATGTATTCGATTTCGGTCCAAAAGAAGGGAAAAAAGCCGCGGAAGGCATCACGTTGGTAGACGTAAAAGATATCTATTCGGCGGAAAAGAAATCCGGCTGGGAAAAACCGCTACGGGCGGTAGCATTCACGCGTGAACTTGATGCCAGGGTTGATGAGCAGACGCGTGACGGAATATGCTCAGCAGAAGGAGCCAAAGAGAATCCGGCAGCCAACGACGTAACTTTTATTGCCGATATTCCGGATGGTTTTTACCAGATGGAGGTCGCGGTTGGCGATTCGGCCAAGGGTGAATGCCGCCAGAACATCTGTGTTGATGTAAACGGCTTGACGATGATTCCTGAGCCTGGCGTGGGCGGCTGGGGCCAGGTGGTGAAGAAATCTTTCCCTGCAGAGGTCAAGGATGGTAAATTAAAAGTCCGCTTTTACTGTTCTCCAATTAAAAATGATTTATCACGTTTGAGCCTGCTTTCACTCGCTTTAAAGCAATTGACGGCTGAAGCTGACATCAAAAAAGCCAAGGAAGAATTATTAAAAGTTACAGTGCCGGTTAAAGAAAAAGCGGAATAAGTTGCTGCGCTTCCGCGCATGACGGTTATTAATGCTGTCATGTATTTATTTCATAAGAACTAAATATCGTAAATTTTCTGAATACGACATGAAAGTGTCGTAATTCAATAGACTTTTATTGTTTAAAACGCAAGTATTGCCGTCACATTAATTGGACTTAATAATCGTGATTAATACAAATAAATCTAATATTTTTAAACGTTCAAAACGTTCATAATTGACCAAGTTGTCCGCGAGATATATTCTTAAGTAATTAGATAATTTTAACCACAAACTATGAGAAGAACAGATGCGAATAGATGAATTACGTCAGGAGATGGATGCTTTGATGCGTGCCAGAGGCATCCGCCGTTTATCGGAAACGCAAAACCCGGATGCGCTGCATTCAAAGCTGGATGATTTTATTGATGACCGTCCGTACTATACCGGCTACGATTATGCCAGGCTGTATGGCTGGGATCAGTATTTCGAGGGAATTCTGCAGATTTACTGCAAATGGGAGCTGACCTATTTGCAGAATTCGCTGAAAATGTTTCTGGAGCGTGCCGATAAGGACGGGTTTATTCCGCGCTGTCTGCCGCTGGTCTGGTGGGGAATGTGTCATGCACAGCCGTTTCTGGCACAACAGGCCTTGTTATTAAAGAAAGCCGGCGATGATTTGCAGTGGATGTGGCCGGAATACTATTTCAACATGAAGAAATATCTGCTCTACTGGGAACGGCGTCTGGATGTTCGCGGTTGCGGACTGTCAATCTGGGATCATGCCGGACATTCCGGCATGGACAACCATTATGAACGCGCCGGAACTTTTCACGACGCATTTTGTGAAGGGGTTGATTTGAACAGTTACCTGGTGCGCGAATATGAGGCTTTCGCCCTGATCGCCGATCATCTCAAACAATCCAGTGACGCCATATATTTCCGGCGGCTGGCGGAAAAGAAACGCGCCGCCATCAATCGCTGGTGCTGGAACGAATCCGACGGCATGTATTATGATTATCATGCCCGCGAAAACCGTCAGATTCCGGTAAAACATGCCGGAGTCTTTGCGACGCTATGGGCCAGCGTGCCATCACCGGCTCAGGCTGGACGGCTGGTTAAAGAACATTTATTAAATCCTGACGAGTTCTGGCGCAACTGGCCGCTGCCGGCATTGGCCGCCGGCGAACCTGGTTATTTCGAAGGGTATCTGCCGGAGGAAACCATACAGTGCTGCACCTGGCGCGCGCACAGCTGGATGCCGGTCAATTATTACGCGTTTCATGGTTTGCTCTACTATGGATTCAAGGAAGCGGCGGCGGAACTGGCGAAACGGAATCGCGAGATGTTCTGCCGTGAACCGTTCCGGGAATATTACAAAGCCGATTCCGGCACGGCCTGCGGTCGCGACCCGTTCTGGGGCTGGAGCGGACTGGCGCTTTACATGGAAGAGGAACTGGAAAAAAATATTGATCCGACTGCTTTGATAATCAAACAGGAAAGTAAAAATGTATGTAACGGCTGAAAATAATCGGGAATACAGTTTGCGTTTTGTTCAGGGCAAACCTTCTGAGAGGCTGCTTTGGTCTTTCATGCTGCCAGGCATAGTCGAATTGGCCAAAAGCCTGGGATATGAAGAATATTGGCAATTGGGGCATAATCGACTTGGATGGTTGAACTTTTGTTGTCCGATCAGTCCTTTTCAAGTTTTCAATGACAACTTGAAAATCACTGACTCTACCGATGGAGGATTTGTCAAGCGCGAGTATCAGTCAACTCACGGCATCCTCCATGAATTGCGGATGAATAATGAAATTGTAGAACACCGAATAAAAACAGAAACAGATCTGGATATTCTAATAAATACTCTCCGTGATACACGCATAGAAGCGGAAACTGAAAGATATTCGTATCATAAGAGAAGGCATGAACCGTTCATGGCGATTGCCGCCCAGACAGATACAGCAAGCGCATGCCAGCAGTTCCTGCAATACGAATTCGGTGTAATGAATTTTTATTATCTCCTGAACGATTATCCCGATAAAATGGAAGAGTGCATGAACATATATCAGGGTTTGCTGGCACAAAAATATAAGTTCATGCAAAATGCGGAATGCGACTTTTTTTATCAGGGAGAAAATACCTCGACATCGCTTATTTCTCCGGAATACTATGCAAAATACGGAGTCCCTCAAGTCAAACAATTTGTTGATGCGGCACATGCTGTCAATAAACGGGCGATTGTCCACATGTGCGGACTGCTGCATGAATTATTGCCTTTGATAAAGTCAACGGGAATGGACGGCATACATGCGCTGACTCCGCCGGATATTGGAAATGTCCCGTTCCCGGAAATTTATAAAATAATGCCCTCCGACTGTTCAGTGCTCGGCCGTTTCGGCTCTCTGGAATGGATTGGTAAAAACGCCGGGCAGATCAAGGGGAATCTGCGCCGGCTTCTACCCCACGATGTGTATCAAAAACATCCGTTTGTCTTGTTAGTCAGTTCGGATGGCGCTCCATACACACTGGATGATTTGTGCAATGTCATGGATGCGATAAATGATTACGAGCAGGAAGGAAGTTAAATAAAGTGAAAAGATTAGGAATCATCGGCTGCGGACTGCGTTCCGATTCATACTTGTATTACATGCGTGAAAACTGGGCGGGCAACTGGGCGCTGGCGGCGCTGGCCGATCCCAATCCGGTCGCCCGCAGAATCTATCGGGAAAACAATCCGGTGACAGAAGATTGCCGCGATTTCGAGTCGGGCCCGGCCATGCTGGAGGCAATGCAGGGCAAACTTGACGCGGTAATTATTGCCAGCCCGAATATGCTCCACACCGAAAGCATTCTGCCGGCGCTGAAACAGAACTTGATTACCTTGATCGAGAAGCCGGCCGTAACCAGTCTGGCCGATGCGGCCAGGGTATGGAATCAGGCACAGCTTTATCCGGCAGCAAAAATATTGATCGGCTTTGTGCTGCGTTACACCGCATTTTACCGGCAGCTAAAGACAGTTATTGATTCCGGCAGAATCGGCAAGGTTTTAAGCATCGCCGCCGCGGAATATCTTGATCCGACGCTGACCAGTAATTATACTCGCAACTGGCGTCGCTTTGACCGGCTCGCAGGTTCGTTTATCCTGGAAAAATGCAGCCATGATCTGGATATACTGAATATGCTGGCCGGCGACTCGGTGAAATCAGTATCTTCCTTTGCCGAACGCACTTTGTTCCGCCCGCGTGAAGATGCCGCCATGCGTTGTTCAGACTGCCGTTTCCGGAATGAGTGTCTTTATTCTGCTGAGACGCTGGAGCCATATTACCTGAACGTGGGGAGCAAGGTCTATTTAACGCCGCTGATCCCATTCAATAACGATCTGTGTGTGTTCAATTCAGACAAGGACACTCCGGATCATCAAGTGGTTAATCTCATTTATAATAATAATATTACCGCGACATTTACCGTGGCAATGGGACAGCCGCGGACAACCAGGACCATCCATATTTGCGGCACTGACGGTCAAATCTGCGGGGATATCGGCGACGATTATCTGGCGGTTCGTCCGATGAAAGGTAACTGGGAGCGGATAACTGTCGAACATGACGATTCCCCGCATCACGGTGGCGATTCGGTCATAACTAATGAGTTTATTCAACTTCTGTCCGGAGCCGAATTGAAGGTCGATGCCGATTTGCATACTGGCATTGAGGCCATTCTTCCTGCAATCGCCGCCGAGGAATCACGTCGAAAAAACCAGATAATCGATCTGAACGCCATGCGGCTGTTTATGCCGGGATTTTAAGGACAAGGAGAATGTTTGAAATGTCAAAGGTTAATATGTTTTTGGAGGATTTGGAGAATCGGCTGAATGAGGGCGAGGAAGAACGGATTTTAAAATTATGGCGTGATTTTGCGGATGGCAGGAGTGCGGGAATCTTCAATCCGGTTCGCAATCCTGTGTTGAAAAGCAAACTTGAGTTCCCAATTGTTTCGGTGAATGAGGCTATTCTGGACGGCAGTTTTGAATCGATGCTGTTAAGCCAGTTAAAGGGAGTCAATGATTTAATCACATCAACCTCCGGCAATATCCCTATGATCCGGGCGAATTACGGTTCGACTATTATCCCGACAATCCTTGGCTGTGAGCTTATACTTATGGATGATAAGCATAACACGCTTCCTGGAGCCATGCACATTGAGGCATCAAGAATAAGGAAAATCGTATCTGAAGGAAGTATAGATGTTTATGCCGGACAGGGCAGAAGTGTTTTTGAGTGTTCAAAATACTTTCTGGACAAGCTCGGGGAGCACCCCAAATTAAATAAGTATATTAGAATATATCACCCCGATTTTCAAGGAGTTCTGGACATTGCCGAAGTTCTTTACGGTTCGGAAATATTCTTGGTGTTTTATGATGAGCCCAAGTTTATAAAAGAATTTTTGACCTTCATAACTTATGCCTACAAAGAGACGGCAAATGAATATTTCCGTATCGTCAAACCGGATGAACATTACAATTGTCATTACGGCTGGCTGCATAAGGGGAAATTGCGTCTAAGCTTGGATTCATGTGTTAATTTTTCTGTGGAGCAGTATGAGGAATTCATACTGGAACATGACAAAGAACTTTTGAATACTTACGGAGGAATTATTCATTCCTGCGGCAAAGTAGATCATTTTGTCAGCTCTCTGAATAAAATCGGCAAAGGATATCACGGATTCAACTTCTCACAGCCGCATTTGAACAATGTGGAAAAAATCCTGGATGCTGCGTTGGGCAATGACATAAATATCTACAATTTGGGTATTAAAGAAATCATTACCAATAAAAATCATCTTATTCACAAAGATCCGTTTTTTAAAATGTTCTAGCAAAGGAATAAAGACATGTCAAAGAAAATACGTTTCGCGCTGCTCGGGCTGGGCGGCGTCGGCGGTATGGTGGCGAAAGAGCTTGCCGCACATGCCCGTGGCGAAATTGCAGTCATCTGCGATCTCAAGCAAGAACTTGCGGAAAAAATTATGGAACAAGCCGGCTTTCATGCCGACTATACTGTCGACTGGCAAGCGGCGATTGGCCGCAAAGACGTTGACGCTGTGATCATTCAGACGCCAAACCATCTGCATGAGGGGCCGTTTGTCGCGGCACTGGAAAACGGCAAGCATGTGTCCATCCAGAAACCATTTGCATTGACGGAAAAAGAGGTATCGAACATGGCGGCGGCAGCGGCCAGGCATCCGGAATTGACAACTTATGTCGCGCAATGCTACCGCATGGAGCGCTGCTACAAGGCAGTAAAGGAGATTATTGACTCCGGCAGAATCGGCGAAATCCGCCATATCAAAATCGACTATGTGACCGGTTATATGCACTACTGGATAAAAGAGATGGAATTTGGCGCTGACAAACGCTGGCGGCTTTCCGCAGACAGCCGCGGCATGCTGGACGGTGGCGTTCATGCCTTTGACATGGTGCGTTTCCTCACCGGACAGGAAGCCGTGAAAGTTTATGCGCAGGAATCCGCGCCGCTGATGACGGAATACCAGCATTCCTCGATGGTGTCGGCGGCATTCAGCCTTGGGAACGGGGTCACCGCCATGGTATCCTCGACTTTTGGCGCGGTTTCCCCGTGGCGTCCGTCAATGGCACTGGAAATTTACGGAACCAAAGGAACAATCCGCGACGGCAAACTCATTTACCACGACCAGCAGAACGGCTGGAAAAAGCAGCCGGATTATCATGATTTTTATGCGGAAAAAGAAATTTTAGGCTGGCCGTCTGAAATGACCGGTGCCGGCCATCCGTTTGCAGCTGAAATCAATCATCTGATAGATTGTATTGAAGGCAAAGCAAAAAGCCTGACTCCGGCATGGAGCGGCGCGCATAGTGCGCTTGGTGTTATCAAAGCAATGGAATCCATAAAAAATGGAACTCCGGTGGAAATACCGGATTTAAGAAAATGAAAAATATATATTTTGATGTTCAGGAGTTCGGAGCCGAAGGGTTTGCGGTTATCAAAGAGCGGTTAACTCTGAAGCTCATCGATCATCTCGACCACCATTTTCCCAAGGGGTGGCATCGGGATATCTATCATGGCGCCGGGAAATGCGATTCGCCGGGGATTCAGGCGGCGATTGACACGGCATTCAAAAATGGCGGCGGCACTGTGGTGGTGCCGGCCGGCAATTACCTGATCACGCCGCTGGTTATGCGGAGCAATGTCGAACTGCACCTTGAGAACGGAGCCAATCTCTGGGGCAGCACGGAACTGAAAGACTACTACGGAGAGCCAAAGGAATGCTGGAATTTGATCTCCGATTATTGCGCCGGCTCCTGCGATTTTCAAAAGGACGATCCAAGCCGGTTCATTCATCGCCTCATATCGGCCAAAGATTCGGACAATTTCTCGATTACCGGCAAGGGGCAGATTTCGTTTCAGGGACAAGCCTGGAGTTTTCCCTGGCTGGAAAGCGAACGAACCATCCCGCTGGTGCGACCTAAGGAAATGTTTGTGTTCAAGAATTGCCGGAACGTGACCGTGAAAGAGATCAAAATCGTCGATTCCGCCTATTGGACTCTGCTTTTTCACGAATCCGAAGGAATTTTGGTTGATGGAATACAGATCGACAACTTCGGAGCCCCAAATGCCGACGGGATTGATATCTCCGCCTGCTCAAACGTCAGAATCGTCAACTGTGACATTCAGTGCGCCGACGACGCCATCTGCATGAAAAACGTCAACATCCAAAGACCGGTCAGGAATGTTGTCGTCGCTAATTGCACGATCAGGACTAACTGCAACGCCATAAAAATCGGCACGGAAAGCTGGGGCGACTTCAAGGACATCGCCATCAGCAATCTGGTGATATATAATCATGACAGGGATATCAGAGACGGCGGCGGCCATGGCGGGATCAATTTTAATTCCATGGACGGCGGGAATATTGAAAATGTCTCGGTCAATAATGTGGTTATGCGCAACATCTCCTGTCCAGTTTACATCATCGGCGGCAAGCGAACCCGCTTCCAGGGTGAGGCAAGAGCTCCTGTCGCCGGAAAGATAAGAAATGTGTCTATAAGCAATCTAAGCGCCGTAAACAGCAATAAGCCTTGTCTGATTGCCGGACAGAAAGAGAGCGCAATTGAAAACATCCGCCTTTCCAATGTCTATATTGAGAAGAGCAATCCGCTGAAAGAATTCACACCTGTGCCCATTGAAGATAAACCTGAAGCCTACCCCAAGCCGGAAGTATTCGGGGTGGAGCTGCCGGCCTACGGCTGGTATATCCGGAATGCGCATAATGTAAAATTCACCAATTGTGAAACATCCAGTCCCGGAGATGTCCGGGATGAATTTGTAACGGAATTCACAGGGGGGAAAGATGAATTCAAATAGAGATAAATTCTATGCCTTTATGTCAGGGGCTGCTGAATCACCCATGACTCTGACAGCTCCCATTTTTGGAACTTACGTGGCGAGCCAATGGAAAGGAAGGGCGCAGATCCCCTTGACTATTTTCGATGAACACGCGGTCGAAGATATTCTGGATTACAGTGACGCTGCCGGAATAGTGCCGATTATATGTGTGCTTTGCGGAGACTTGCATGTTTTTGGCAGTCATTGGGAATTGTTTAAATCCGGGGGGAATGAAGAAGTCTGGCGAAGGTTGTATCCTGGGGGCAATGAGCACTTATATGAGGAAATCGTCAGAGGCCCCGCCAATGGCATGTCGAAATATTTGATTGATGAGAAAAACGGTTATGAAATACTGCCTTCTTTATATGAAAATTTTGAATCCAAATATCAGGCATCCAAAGAGAAGTTGAGGCAGTTTGTCACTCAGATAGGCGACAGGGCGGTGGTTTATTTCAATGTCCCGCTGCCGCATCTCTTGTTCGGGTTTACAGAAGACTCACGCTTGATTTATGATCTGTTTGACCATCCTGACAAGATGCGTGAAATATTTGATGGTGCATATCTAATCGGCTGTAAAATGATACAAATGGGACTGGAGGCCGGGGTGAAGCTGTTTTTCACCGCAACCCACGGCATAATCGGCCCTGATTTGCTCATGGAATACGCATTGCCGTACTGCAAAGGTTATCGGGACTTGTGCGATAAATCTGGAGGATACCTTTATTTGCACGAATGTGGAAAAATGAAGGGATTGTTCGAAAAAGGATTTTATCAATCCATAAAGCCGCATATTCTCGAGGGTATGGATTCATCTCCGGTCGGCGACATTGATGATCTTGCGGCGTTCAGGAGTGAGCTTTCGAAAGATATTATTATGAAGGGGAACTTGCGTCTTGAGTTCCTGCAGAAAGCGACACCGGCGGAAATAAGACAACAAACGCTCAATGTGCTTAATGCAGTTAAAGGCTATCGTCACTTAATGGGTGGAGCCTGTTCAATACTGACCGGCACTCCACCTGAAAATATCCGGGCAATGGTTGAAGCTGTAAATATTTATTCACATTAATCAGGAAATAATAAGACATGGATATGAACTCTTATGGAATTATGACCGGCGGCAAATTTGAATCAGAAGGTGTTAAGCTTCTGACTGAAAAAGATACCCGTCAAATTATCTGGCAGAGCTCCTGCAATAATCATGATGTTGAACTGGTAGTCTTCCGCCAGAGTTTGAGTGTCCTGGGCAATCCGGAATCAATGCGGCTTTTTGTCAACTCAGAAAACATCAACAACGGCTCGGCAGGCCTGACCTGGATTGATCCGGCTAAACGCCTGCCCAAAACGCCGGAACCGGTAAGTCACTGGTGGACCATCATCGGCGATTCAGAAAGACGTAATTTCCATTTTTTCGGTTTTCTGACGCCGGTCAATCACCGCAGTGAACTGCGGGTAAGAAACGGAATTTTCGAGGCGGTTTCCAAATTTGACCGGCAGATCGAAGCCGGCGAAACACTTATTTCCGACAATTTGCTGCATCTATCAGGTGCCGATCCGATTTTACTGCTGGAAGAGTTCGGCAAACGCTGCGCGGTATTGACTCCGGGGCGTCATCTGCCGGAAGTTGAATTGTCATGGAACAGCTGGGACTATTACTTTTCAGGTTTTGAGCTTAGTGATTTAAAAGACAATCTTGCGGCAATTCAACAATATAATAAAACCGCTGCGCAACCGGTCAAAAACGTGGTCATTGATATGGGGTGGTATATCAATTTTGGCGACTGGCGGGCCAACGGACGTTTCCCTGGCGGTATGGCCGAAGCAGCCGGGTTGATACGTGAAGCGGGACTTACACCGGGCATCTGGGTTTCGCCTTACGAAGTGAGCTATCATACCAACACGTTCATGCGAACTCCGGAAATTCTGGCGGCCGATCTAAAAGGCGATGTCGTACTTGATGACTGGGCGGGCGGCGGCACCGGCTGGGTTGATCCAACTTCTCCAGCCGGAGAGAAGTTTATTTTCAACACATTTCACAATCTTTACACCGAAGGCTTCCGTTATTTCAAACTGGATTTTCTCCATTATCTGATTACGCATTCAAAAGCCTCGGAAAGAAAATTCCATGACGAAAAAATTGGGCGTATGGGAATTGTGCGGCGCGGCCTGGAAATCATCCGTAACGCTATTGGCGACGGTAGTTATTTACTGGGATGCGGCTGTCCACCGGAGGCCGGAATCGGCATTGTGGACGCCATGCGTATCGGCGGAGATATTTCCACTTATCACTCCACCGTAAAACTGCTGGCGCCGTTTCTGGCAGGACGATACTGGATGAACAACCGCCTGTTCCGCAATGATCCGGATTTTCTGATGGTTCGCGGCAAAGCCACATCCGGGGACAAACAGCTCAATCCGTTCCATCCGGTTAATATCGCGGATATGTTCGGTTCGCGGACCGGTCCGGTGTGGAATTCTGTCGGAGAACCTTGCATCTGGGCAACTCTGGTGGCGATGGCTGGTGGCGCTTTGACGCTGGCCGACCATCTCGACAAGCTGAATCCGGACGGGCTTCTGCTTTTGCGCAAAGCCATTGAACATCACTCCAGTAATGCTGCACAACCGCTTGATATGATGGATAATCCGCTGCCTGAACTTTGGATGCGCGATGGAGAAAAGCCGGCGCTGGCAATCATCAACTGGGATGACAAAACACGGGAATTGATTTTCCCGCTGGTACGCTATCCCCGGTTGCGCGAAGCCGCGGATTGGATTGACGTCTGGTCTGGAAACAAAGCGGTTGTTACCGGCGAAACATTGAAAATAACCATCCAGGGAAGCAATGCGGCCTGGCTGGTCAAAGCATAGGTGCAATTATGAATATTTTAAAGAAAATTGAAAATTATAAAGACTTCTACCAATGCAGGAATGGGCTTATGGTTCATATAGTCCCGGATTCCGATATTTTTGAACGCATGCCTAAATTGACCGGTGTAGATTGGAAGAACGAAGCGCCGGTAAAAGCTTATGCCCGCCGCAAACTGGCGTTTTTCAGGGAATACTGGAAGCTTTCGGAAGGATTTCAGGACGATTTCATCCCTTCAATTCAGGTGCTTGCCGGTACCGGGATGGTGGCTGCGGCGTTGCTGAAGGATTCAGATTTGACCCTCGAAGCAGAGACCAATTATCTGACGGCTATGCAATTTGACTGGAGCGATGCCAGTATCAGCCGCGTCTGCTTTGATCCGGAGAATCCATGGTTCAAGGCGCAGCGCTGGATATTGGAAGCCTTTCTGGAAGATTACGATGGCAGCTACGGAATTCTGCCGTTTACGCACTTCGACCCGCTGGATATGGCCAATCAGTATCGGGGCAATGATTTATTTCTTGACCTGGAATTATATCAGGAAGAACTGCACGAACTGCTGCGGCGTTGCACCGGGGCGATTGTTGAGCTGGAAACATATTTGCACGCCAGCACTATGCGTAATTTTCCGCTGCCCGGCTGTGCATTGGCCGGCATGTGGATTCCGGCCGGGAACTATCTTTCCTGTGATGCCGGAGACATGATTTCTCCCGAACATCTCGCCAAATTTGGAATCCGATACACCGGGCAGATTGTTAAGTCCTGGGGTGGCGGATATCTGCATCATCATGAACTGGGAAGACACCAGATTGACAACTGGGCATCAATACCAGAACTTTCGGTGCAGTTCTTGAACCGCGATTTCAACACAAAACATCTTGGTCTGGAAATGGAAGAGGAAATCATTATTTCTTCGCGTAAACTGCCGATTCAGTTTATTGCCCTGGCGGCGGAGTTCCTCAAGGAGGCGGACCGCTGGGCAACCGGTAAATTTATTGTTGCCGTAAAATGCAATACTCGTGAAGAAATATCTGCGGTCGAAAAGAAAATAGCTCAATTGCAATAGAAAGGGAAATCATGAAACAATTTGAATACAATGGAAGCTGGTGGCATTCGCCTTCTCTGCTGGAACCGATGCCAGGACCATGGGCGGGATATGAAATTTACGGCATGGACACCGTAGCTGCCTGGAAAAAAATTATTGATTACCACCGTGATAAAGGTTTTAATCTGATCATCACTCAAATACAACCGCACTTCAAAGATCGTGTCCTCCTTGGTTGGGGATATCATTACCTCTTGGATTTTGACAAATTCCCGGAAGCCAGGACATTCAGCCCGGATTTTGTCCACCGCAATCAGCAAACAGTAAAAGCCATTCTTGATTATGCCGTAAATGCCGGAATAAAGATAATGCTTCATCAGTACAATTTTATGGCGCCAAAGAAATTCGTCGAACACCATGACGAACTGCATCGTAAATGGCGTCTCAACGGCGACCGCATGCTTGTTGATCCAATGGATATGGGTAACGTCCGCGCAATTGCCGACCGTTTAGGCGTGCTTTACGGCAACCTGTGCTGGCGGGAACCGGTATATAAGCAATTCATGCTGAGCTGCTGGGATGAACTCTTCTCCAAATTTCCTGAACTCCACGGGTTGCTCCAGACACCCGGGGAAAACCAGTTCTGCCTTTGCGAAGCGTGTACAGGCTTGTCCGACCGTCCGGTCAAAGATTTGTTTGCGGGCAGAAACAAACGCTGCCATGAAGTAACCGGTGATTTCACCCATGCGTTCAATCAAAACATGAAAGAGCACAAGAAACTTGGAGTCATGCGGCTGTGGTATATTAAAGGAGACTTTCCTGAAGGTAAGACCAAAGCTGACTTCTATCCAAAAGATCTGCCGTACATGTCTAAATATCACTGGTTTGACTGTGTTGATACCGGACCTGATCCGATTATCAAAGAATGGATAGACGATGGTTATGAGATGTGGGTTTCAAAGGAACTCTGGGGCGAAAATGCCGGTCCGGTGCAATGGCATCGCCCGGATTATTTTGAAAAACTGGTTCAGACCTGTCGTGATCTGGGAGTGAGTTCTCTGGTGTCGCATCAAAACAATGACTGGGGAACTGCCGGCATCCCGGGCTTCCTCCAGCATTTGAACCTTGAATGTTTCGCCAATGCCATACAACATCCGGAATCCTCATATAACCCGGGCTCCGCTTATAAAAATAAATTTGGGAACGCTGCGTCAGTCATCCGGGAAGCGGTTGAACTATATAGCGATTTTGTGCTCAATATTACCAAGTTAGTCATACTCGGAGGCGAAGGCTATACATTCAGTATGATTCATCCTGTATCCATGCCGCAGGCTAAAATCGGGCGTGTAGTGGATGACTGGATCCGGGGAGATGTCGGCCAGTTGGCGGATTATGTTAAATATTTCAGCAAACATCATTGGGATGAAACTATGATCGGCAAGTTGTTTACCTCCGGCATTGATCCGTTCACGCTGATTGACCGCTGGCTGGCCAATTGCGACCGGGCTATTGAACTTTTAGAATCTGTAAAAAGTCAGATTGCAATAGAGGTTCAAGGGGAGCTGAACTGGATTGTGGTCAGCGCCAGATTATGCCGCCATCAAGCCGAGGAATATTATTACGCCTGTCGCGCAGCCATGCGTTATTACGCCTGGCAGAATCCGGATAATGCAGATTCAACCGGGCGGTTGGTAGCGGAGATGATGATATTAATGGACAAGGCAATTCAAGCAACAGAAAAACAGCGGGAGGATATGCTGGAGCTTCCAACTTCATCCATTGATTTCAGCCGTTCGCTGCGAAATTGTCAGCGTTATGATACCCTGGAACCGTGGCGCGCCAATCAAGTCTATTTCCGCACCATGGACTACATGGAACTTAAGAAGCAAATTGCCGGGGGCAAATAATAAAATGTTGAATGCATTAACAAATGTTCCTGTCCATTATCTTTTCCCTGGCGGCAGAAGCAAGGCAGTGACCTTAAGCTATGACGACGGAGCGGTGGATGACCGGCAACTGGTTGCTATATTTAACCGTTACGGCCTTAAAAGTACTTTCCATATCAATTCCGGCGGATTGGACAAGGGCAACCGGATCGCGGCAGATGAAGTTAAAGGCCTTTATGCCGGCCATGAAGTAGCCTGCCATTTCTATAATCACCCCTTTATTGACCGTGTCCCGCCTGCAAAAATAATTCATGAAATATTAGCTGACCGGCTTAAGCTGGAAAGTATCGTGAACTATCCGGTACGCGGGCTTTCCTATTCCATGGGAATGCATAATCAGACCGCCCGTGAAATTGCCGCTATGCTTGGTATTGCCTATTCGCGAACCACCTTTAGCGGCAGACAATGGACGCTGCCGGAAAATTGGCTGGCCTGGAACCCGACATGCCGCCATGCAGATGATGACTTCCTCCCTATGGCAGAAAAATTTATTGCCGGCAAGCATCCGTTTTCCCTGTTTTATGCCTGGGGACACTCGTTTGAATTTGAACGCCTCAATAACTGGAAAATTATCGAAAGCTTCAGTGAAATGATGCAGGCAACTACGGCTTCCATCTGGTTCGCAACCAATATTGAAATCTTTGATTACGTTGAAGCCTTGCAGCGGCTGCGCTTTTCGGCTGACTGTTCGATGGTATTCAATCCCAGTGTGCTGTCGGTCTGGCTGGAGGTTGGGGATAATTCTCTTGAGCTGCCGGCTGGAAAACTTACTTGCACTAATTAAATCTGGTATACAGTGGATATGGGAAAATATCTGGTTACTCTTGAAAGTCGAATCGATATTGCGTAAACTAAATTCAGAAAAAATGAGTCAATTGCCTTGGTGCGTAATTACAAATTTAACATATGCATTAAAAAATGATAATAAAGTGGACAGATCCCGCTAAGGTGCAAACAAATAATTGTTTCCCATTACTTGCCACCGGCGCCCGCCTGGCGTGATCCAACGGTCCCGCAGTCGCGGGATTGGTCGCCAAAGGCGAAAGGCATAAAGCCGCTGCGGCGAGCGGCGTTCCCAGGGTTTAGCTTCATTCACTTCATGCTCCCGCGCCTGCGGGATGAAGTGTATTTGTTCTTTTTCGTGTCCTGCTAACTCTAAGGTTAGTCCAGCGACTGCGGGATGCCTTTCGTGGTTAAGGTGTATTTAACAGTTTCTTTTGGTTGCGGCTATGCCGCGCTAAGCTTTTCGTGGTAGAAACATAAAGACGGTCTGCCGGGACGGCTGACCCTACCCAGGAATCCCGTTCAGACGACCGGCGCTCCCGGGTTTTAACTTCACTCCCTTCATGTTCTTCATGAGGAGACTGTATTGGCCTTTTTTCGTGTCTCCAAGTCTTCCCGCACTTTAGAATTCCCGCACTTTAGAATTTTAGAACTTCCAGATTCCTGTATATCCCTGTTAAAATAGAATTTCTATTAGATCAAGTTTAACCTGAATAATTCATAAACTTATGGCGAAATACTGCAATCTGCTCAAAGTAAAGTCTTTGCCGATGTCCTCGCCGTAGCGCTGCTACGACTGCGGCATCGCCAAAATCTTTCTTTTTGAGCATATTTTCGTCTTTCATCCTTATTTTATGAATAATCCAGTTTGGCTAAAACCGGAACATTTTCAAACTTACTCTGTAATTTTGGCATAAAGAGGCTATCTTTTAAAGGACGTTTTACGATTTAAAATTTTGAACAGGATAGCTTTATATAATGTCGCAGATTCCAACATTAAGACTCAAATCCCAGGCCAGAGCCTGCCGTGACGCGCTGACGGAAGTATTCCAGTCGGTATTAATCGAACACCGGCCGGCCGACCGGATACTTTCCGCTTTTTTACGTTCCAACCATAAATACGGTTCACGGGACCGGCAGTTGATCAGCGAATCGATTTTCGCGGTCTTCCGTTGGTGGGGCGTCCTCCGCAAGCTGCTGAAACCGGCATTGCTGGAAGAATTGGAGAAAAAGCATGTGGAAATAGAAATCCAAACCCACAACCCGGCATGGGATATTCCGGATAAAACATTTGCCGCCATTTTTCTAGGAGCCTGGATTCTGGAGCGCCGCGAACTGCCAGAGGCCGCCGCCGTGTGGGAAGATGAACTGAATTTCGAGTTCAGCAACTTGCGCCGTTCCGGCCTTGACCGTTACAGCAGCCTTGATCTGCTGATTCCCGGAGTTATCGCCGCACTCGCCCAGGCCGCTGATTTCAAGAATGTCACTCCTGCCAGCGTTGAAGAATTGCTGCCGGAATGGGTTTATCCGTTTCTGCCGCAGGGCGTCAATAATCTTGAACTGATCAAATGGTTTCAGCAGCGTCCGCCGATGTGGCTCCGCGCTCAATGTGACGATATCGACAATCTGATCAGAAAATTGAAGAATCACGGCTTGAGCATTCAGCGCCATTCGAATATACAGCAGGCTATTTGCGTGGAAAACGCCAAGGTGAATTTATATTCGCTTGAAGAGTTCCGCAACGGTCTGTTTGAGGTGCAGGATCTGGCCTCCCAGGTCATCGGGCTCACCTGCTCGCCGAAACCCGGCGAAAGATGGTGGGACGCCTGTGCCGGAGCCGGCGGCAAAACTCTTCAGCTTGCCGATATTATGCAGCGCAAAGGCAGTGTCATTGCCACCGATATCCGCGAATACAAACTTGACGATCTGCGCAAACGAGCCCGCCGCGCCAGCTTCCCGAATATCATGTGCAAGGAATGGGACGGCAAAGCGCTGCGCAAGAAACAGCAGGAAAATTTTGACGGGGTGCTGGTAGATTCGCCCTGCAGCTGCTCCGGCACCTGGCGGCGCAATCCCGACGCCCGCTGGACTACATCTCAAGATGAAATCACTGAAATGGCGGAACTTCAGCTCCGCATCCTGACCAATGCTTCATCCGGAGTGAAAAAAGGCGGAGTGCTGGTTTATGCCACCTGTTCGATCTTCGCCGGCGAAAATACCGGTGTAGTCGAAAAGTTTCTGGCGGAAAATCCGGAATACACGCTTGAGAGTTTCTCCAATCCGATGAATGGCGAGCAAACTGACGGCACCGTCCAGGTGTTCCCCTGGGACGGCAACTGCGACGCGATGTTCGCCGCGCGTTTCCGCCGGAAAAGTTGAACTGGGATTCCAAGACAGGAAAGTCCAGAAGACAGAACGGAATTATCCACAGATGACGCAGATGGACGCAGATGTTTAAAAAACGGGAAAATGTTGTCCACTAATTGCTTAGCGCGGCATAGCCGCAACCAAAAAATACACTTTAACCACGAAAAGCACGAAAACTCACGAAAAAAAGACAATACAGTTTTATCCCGCGACTGCGGGAAGGCTGCAGAGTACACGGAGTAAAGACAAATACAGCTTCACCATGAAGTGCATGAAGATGCATGAAGGAAAATCCGGGAACGCCGCTCTCCGCAGCGGCTTTAAAGCATTTCGCCTTTGGCGACCAATCCCGCGACTGCGGGACCGTTGGATCACGCCCGGCGGGCCGCCGGTGGCGAGCAAGGGAAACAATTTTTTGTTTGCAGTCCCGTGACTGCGGGACGGACAGTTCCTCCTGACTTTCGTCAATGCGAAGGCTTGGGCGTAGATTCAAGAAAGCAAACCGATGCTGTATAAACATACTGCAAGGCGAAGCTGACGCGGAAGATATGCCCAAACGGCGCAATTGCGCGGAAGTCAGGTTCCCCCTTGCATCCCTCCTCCGGAACTTCAATTTGACGACTAAAGTGACGAAATTTTTCCACTGCATTGCTGAGCATTTTTCATGTTCATAATTAGAAACTTATGTAATGGCTGCATGAAAAATCTTTCTAAAAAAAAGACGACGACGAATAGTAGTACGGATAAACACAGCGCGGCATAGCCAGGTTTAACAGGGATGAACAGGATATGCAGGATAAGAACCCCGCAGGCGCGGGAGAGTGAAGGAAAACCCGGGAACGCCGCTCTCCGCAGCGGCATTATTGATTTCGCCGTTCCGGCGACCAATCCCGCGACTGCTGGACCGTTGGATCACGTCCGGCGGGCCGACGACGACAAGTGATACGAACCCATCAAAATCTTCGCAATCTATGTTAAATTTTCAGCCGTGTAGAGTATAATGTTAGTCGGGCGCACAAAGCATAAAAAAGGCTTCCGCGATGGAAGCCATTTTAGTTTTATGAAATATTCTAATTATTTGTTCTGGACTAATATCAGCAGTTTGCCGCCTGCATATTTGCCGGCATTCGCGGCAAAGGTCCAGTCCTTGTTGGCAGCAGGCGCGTTGCCGATTCCAAGGTCAGCGCTCTGACCGGCAACCCAGTGATTAAACGCGAACAAGGTTTGTTTTTCCGCGTAATTATGAATCTGCATTGAGCCGTAATCGCCGCTATCAGCGACCTGATCACCGAAGTCGAAAGCTTCAGAAGATGCGCCGGGAACATTCGCTGCATTCGGCGCACCATAGTTGGTTCCCCAGAATTCCATATTGCCGCCTTCTGCGAATATACCGTTTTTGATTCCGGCAACATTCGATTTGACCATCAGATTGGATATTTTCTGCTGGAATTTCGCTTTTGAATCAATATCCGGCACTCCGATCAGGTTGATATCCTGAGTGAACGGATCCATCGCGACAAAGATATAATCACTGCTGCCGTCGGCTTTGCTCAACTCAAGATAGTAAGCAACGCGACTGATTTCACCGGCAATTTCACGGCGTTTATCAATTGCGTACACTATTTTCTGTCCGGCCATTTGCGGATTGACCGGATTGACCGCATATACCAGTTTAAAGTCTTTGGCTTCCGGAACCAGAGACAACAGCTTGCCGGTTTCCGGCAGTTTACCGGCACGGAAGGCCGCCGCCGGCAAGCCGGCTTCATTCACCAGATTCGGCTCGGCGGTATGATCCCAGGCGAAACGTACAGCCAGCGGTTTTTCGACTCCGGATGACGAGAGGATCACGGTGTTCCTGGCAATAACGGCATCAGCTTTTTTGAAAACACCGTCTTCGCCGGCAATTTCAAACCAGTCAGTGGTTTTGCCGTCACGCGTCTTAAGTTCAACCGCATTCTTAAAAGTAATTACAGCCTTGCCGCCGTCAAGTTTCAGACTGTCAAACAGCGGAGAGTCGCAGACAATATCTTTCTGTCCGTAAGTTTTATTCAATGCCTGAAGCGCCAGCCGGCGACCGACTTCCTGCTTGTTGGTTGGATGAATGTTCTTGACATTGCCGATGTCCATCGTCGCCGCCATGCCGGTATTCGGAATAGACAGCGCGGCAATCTGAGCTTCGCATATTTCGGGCAGCGCCTGCGGATTATTGCCATAATTATACGGAGCCAGCTGGACAAAATAGAATGCCAGATCTTTATTATTGAAAACCGTGCGCCAGCCGTTGATCAGCGCCTGCATTTTATTGAAATACAGCATGCCTTCGCCGCGATTAGATTCGCCCTGATACCAGATCGCTCCGCGGAGCGCAAACGGGACCAGCGGGTTGATCATGGCATTATAAAGCACGGTCGGCTGCTGATTGCTGGTATAAGGCAGCAGTTCAGGCGGAAAAACCGGAGGTGCGCTCAGCAATTGATCGGCCGCGATAGATTTTTTCGTTACATCCAGCCAGGCTTCATATTTTTGCGCCGCTTCACCGGCCAGCTTTTTGTGTGCTTCCGACGCCGGATTCTTCAAATTCAACTGGGCGGAGATGCCTTTCAGTTCAGGCACCGATTGAAAACCGACCGGGGGTGTCCATGGCTCAATCCTTGTACCGCCCCAGGATGAATTGATCAGGCCGACCGGAATCTTGAGCGATTTATAAATTTCACGCCCGAAAAAATATGCCGCCGCCGAAAAACCCGGAACTGTTTCAGGAGAGCAGATTTTCCAGGCTGCATTGACATTATCCTGCGGCAGGTTGTTCATGACGTTGGGTATTTGGATTATGCGAATTTCCGGATATTGGGCTGCCGCGATCTCTTTTTCCGGATCCAGTGACCCTTTAACCGACCACTGCATATTCGACTGTCCGGAACAGAGCCAGACTTCACCGACCAAAACGTTGTCGAACGCCAGAGCGCTGGTTCCGCTGACTTCCAGTTTGAAAGGCCCGCCCGCAGTCATCGGATCGAGCGTCACCTGCCATTTGCCGGATTCATTCGCGGCGGTCTCTTTGGTCTGTCCGTTGAATTTTACTGTAATTTTTTCGTTTGGAGCAGCCCATCCCCATACCGGAACATTCTTTTCTCTTTGCAATACCATATTGCTGCCGAAGATATTGGGCATTTTTACTTCCGCCTGCGCTGATGCCATAACGAACATCAATGCAAGCCCCGCGAAAATCATCCAGTTCTTTCTCATCTCGGAACCTCTTTTTTTAATATTAAGTGGCAATGCGGACAACGACTATAATGGCGCGGGTAAATAATTGCAACACTAAAACTGGAGTTTTTTATTTATTATCGTTTGGAAAATGAGCGTATCCGGCGCTGTTTCAGCTTATTGCGCGGATGGCGGACCAGCGGATTGACGATGCTGTCTTCGTCTGGTTCAGCCGGCGGCTCGTCATCATCTTCAGCCTCGTCCGGCAATACCGGTTCTTTAACCGTCCAGCCGGTGATCAGCAAGCTCAATTCAAAAAGGATGTAAGTCGGCACGGCCATGATCAACTGGGTCAGCATGTCAGGGGTCGGCGTAATTACCGCAGCAAGAAACAGAATGATTATTATCATTACAAAACGCTGTTTTTTGAACGTCTCCAACCTGACCAGACCGGTTTTTACCAGCAGGAAGATTGCGATGGGAAACTGAAACATCAAGCCGAAGCCGAGCAGCAGCAGCGCGAGCAAACTGATAAAACTTTGCAACCCTATGATCGGACGCAGGTACTCACTCGCCATACTCATGGAAAATTGCATAACCAGCGGCAAAATGAAACGGAAGCAAAACAACACTCCGACGATAAACAACATCCAGCTTACGAAAACCAGCCGCAGCACAAAGTTTTTTTCATGCTTGTACAGGCCCGGCGCAACAAATCTCCAGACTTCAAACGCGATGTAGGGGAATGCAATGAAAATGGATACCGCCATCGCGGTTTTGATTTCGACCCAGACCGGCTCCAGCGGCGAAAAGTAATTTAATACCAGGCCCGCCGGACAGGATGAAAGCACCAGAAATTTGATCAGACCGGAGGCAAAATACATAGCAAGCGGAAAGAGCACCGCCAGGCATATAATGATCCGGATTAATATTTTCCGCAGATCCTCAAGATGCTCTAAAAATGTTTTATCCAGCAATTTCCCGGTAAAAGGGGATTTCATTTTTTATTTTTATCCGCGTCCTGATCTTTTGTCAAATTCTTTTCATCTTCTTTTTGAATTTCGTCAGTCATGTCATCTTTAGCTTTTTTGAATTCTCTGGTCGCCTTGCCAAGAGCGCGGGCGATTTCCGGTATCCGTTTAGCGCCGAAAAACAGAAGAACAAATAGAATAATTAAAAACCATTCCTGCGCGCCTGGCATAAACATTTTAATAATCTCCATAAATTAATAGTTTGCATCAATATGTATAGATTATATCCCTGATTGCTTTTTTTTCAAGAACGCCATGCGCTTTTACAGCAGACCTAATCCATATCGTAGAAATAAATATTCCCTTAACCAGCATAACTTCTGCTGCTTAATGCAAATCAACGTTGCGCCCGGACGAAACCACCAATCGAATAGAATCTAGATGAGACAGCAGACTGATCCGGGCTATTTTCCCTTCAGTGCCGACGATTCCAACCTGACCTGGAGTTGATGATATAATCTTGATACGATGTTGTTTTCCTGTCAGCTCGATGCTAAAATCTCCGGCAGGGGAAAATTCATCAGTGCGGAATATTGGCCAGCGAGCGCCGGAATAACTATTTCGCAATTCTCCGCATTCATCAATTTTTTCTGTCAATTCCACCCCTGGCATAGTCAAACGACAATCAGTCATTTGCTCAAACGCGATGCTCCAATGCAGTAAACTGGCAAATGCAGTCCGGTCTCGTGTAATCGTCACGGCTAAACTGCCATCGGGTAGATTTTCGTAACGGCAGCGACAATTTTGTTTTGGCATTTTATCCTGATCCGGAGAGGATAGAGTAAAAACGAATTCCTGATTGACTGCATCAAATACCGGCTTGCTGCAAGGTGTCATGACAATTCCAGGGTGGCATAGCCAGGATGCGTCCGATTCGATTATTTCATGTTGTCCGCCAGCGTATTCCAACTCAATTGCGGCAATGATCCCGTGTCCGCCGTTGCCCCGGTTTGTTGCTATGGCAATTACATTCCGACCGGAACGCAACAGTTGGCCAATGGCGACTGGCGAGAAATCCCATTCGCTACTTTCTACGGTTATACGCTGCCCGTTGATCCATATTTCACAGTGATTGGTCGCGTTAATCATCTGGTTATCGACGCCGCCATTGGCTACTGCCAGATCAAAGTCGTAAGTCGCCGGAGCAATAAGGCTGATATTAGCGACGGCTGGCCGTTCCGGACAGTCGAAAGTTTTGCGAAAATAAGCAACACCAGACCGTAACCGCACCGACCGGCTCCAAAGCGCATGCAGTTCGTATGGAGAAATGTCTTCAATATAGTGTCCGGAATAGGATTTCCCGATATACCAGTACGGTAATCTGGTCGATGGAACAAACACCTTTTCCCAGTGGTCGTCACAATATTCCAGTGTTGTCCACTCTGTACTTTCAAAACGATGTGACGCCATCATTACAGTTCCTGTATCAGATCCGGAAAAGCTGCCTTCGTCGAGTTGCCCCTGCCCGTCCGGACCGGCAATCAACGGTAACGGCAGTTGTTCTATAGTGATATGATTTTGAACGGGAGCAGAATCGGATTTCAGCAAGCCGGTGGACGGTGAAACCGTCAATTGGAGAAAAGGCGCAAGGACTGACAATTGCTTGACTGGAGCGGATTTCTTAGGGATTTCGCCATCGAGTTTCAGAATGCTGCAACCATACGGAACTAAGTACATATCAATCGCCTGCTGTTGAGGCACATGGAGATTGCCATGTGAACTGAATAGTTCGTCAACATGGACATATGGAAAATCCAGCATCAGACAGCCGTGCTGCGGTACGGATGAAAAATTAATTGCAACTACGGATACGGCATTTTTATGGCGACGGATAAAACTGAAAACAAAAGGATTATCGCAATGGATTCGTGAAAAATCCATTTTCCCATAGCGGAATTCGGGATATTCACGTTTAACGAAGGCGAGTTTTTCAATTTCAGCCCGGTAACCTCGCTCCATCCCCTGGGTAATGAAAGGGACTCCGTCGATGGTGAATATCAGATAAGTCCAGGCAAGATCAACGCCTCTGATGGCGAGGCCGAACGATTGCAATAAGGCGGTATCGTGGATTTTGGTATGATACATAGTAACGACACCTGGACGTTCCTTAAGGATTTTATCGGCTAACATGAAACACAAACGCCTGACTAATTCCGCAAGTTTATCTGTATTCTCCGGAGTCATGCTTTTGAGCATTTTCAGATAATGGATAAAACCATGGGTTACATAGCGAAAGCCATTGATGCCCATTCCTTCTTCCAGATAAATTAAAGGCTTGATTGGATCAAGCTCTTTTTTAAGAGTCCGCAATAGTTCCGTTTGACCAAGGATCCCCATCCCCGGACGCTCATATGCGGTATTCTGTCTGTCCCAGTTGGGCAGTTGAAAACCGGCAACATCAAAACGGAAGCCGTCGATGTCGAACTTCTCCACCAGATTACGACAGCAATCAAGATAAAACTGACGGTATCGGCCATTGCGGGTTTCCGTCAGAACCGATCCTATAGAATACGACAGCGGATTACCGAGTTCGTCGCAACGGATAAATTGCGGAAGTTGCGCCGCCGGACTTTGCCGGAACAGATGGTGGGCGATCATGTCCACAATTACTCTGATCCCCAATTGATGGGCAGTCGCGACGAAATCCTGGAATTCCCGCTCATTGCCGTAACATGCTGCAACGTCATCCGGCTGGTAATTGAGATAAGCCTCAGGCGATGCCAGCGGGGGCAGATAGATGATCCCGACCCCAAGTTTTTGCAATTCAGGCAGTTTTTTCCGCCAGCCGGTGAAACCGCCGCCATCTGCGATAAAACCATGTATCTGGTAAATCATCGTGCCGTGCAGATAATCAGGGACTTCCGGAGCCTGCCAGTCATGCCGGCGTTTAAGTGTGTCTACTTGTTCCAGCATAGAATCCCATTCGCCAGTAAAATGAGCAAGGATGAACCGGCGGCAGCGAATGACAGTACCTTTATTCAACCGTGAACATGCCCACCAGTGCGGTGCGAAACTCAGCGAGTCTGTTCGTTCCTCGTAACTGTAGCACAATGCCTCATAATCTGGAGAATATCCCCATCCGAATAATGCCTCTCGCCGGTCGGTGTGGTGCAATAGAAATGAGACTTCATGGTGTAAGTCGTTATCCATGGCTGTCAACCGGTGCTCTCTGCCGGGAATGCGGCCATCCAACAGGTCGCGGACGGGAGAGCCAAGCTGACGCCTTAAGTTGACGCTGTTGTTGCGAACGTCATAGATTTCCAGGAGATTTTCCTCGTCAGGCTGCCCGATTCGGAAAAATGGCAGATTATAAGCAAATTCATAAAGATAGATTTCTTTAGCGCCATGATACTTAAGAGAAATTTCAATATTGATTTCCTTTGTTCGGTCCGATAACATGTATGACACTGTGAAAGTGTAATCGCTGACGGCAAAATCAAGTTCCAAACGCTGTCCTCCGGAAACCGTCATCGCTCTTGACAAAATAAACAGCGGTGGGTTGCCGTCGAGCGGAAATTCGCCGCCGATGCTGATGTCACGCTGTCGCGACTGCACTCCTGGCATGCCAAAGTTGGTAACAGTTTCTGGATTCATCTCTGATCTGATCTTCAAGAGGAACTGAGAGGCGGCGACAGCAGTAATGAGGTTTTTGTCACTGCCGTTGCAGAAACGCAAGCCGGTCCAAAGGCCGGAAGAGAAAGTAAGTTCTACCTGAGAATTGCAAAAGACTAGTGGCGAAACCGCCACAATCTGCGGATCAGAATTAATAGTCTGCATTTTTGTTCCTGGATAATATTAATTTTATTATGACTAATGACAAGGCATCATCGTGATATATAATGATGCGATCATCTGAATTAATTATACTCTGAGAGAAACAACTTGTCAATAATATTCTATAGAATTATTGAATAATTAGCCATTTATTACAAGATAATCTTAAACTAATTCAATAATTCTATAGATTTTAATTTTTTGTTATTGACTTTTGTCAGGGTTAGAATTATAATGTGATTATACAATTACTTACTGGAGCCTGATGATGAAAGAAACGCTTCATACCAAAGCATATGATTGGATATTGAATAAGATTCTTCAGGAGAACTGTCCGCCCGGGACGTCGATGAAGGAGGAAAAACTGGCGGAGGAAATCGGGATTAGCGCCACCCCGGTACGCGAAGCATTGCGTCAGCTGGAACGCGAAGGCTGGCTGGAGACAATTCCTTACCGCGGCTGCTTTCTCAAACAGTATACGGCAATTGAGATTGAGGAACTTACTATTTTGCGTGAAAGTGTCGAGGTTGCCAGCGTGCCGCAATTTATCAAATCGGCTGACCAGGAAGATTTAGCTCATCTTGATGACAATATCCGCAAATCTGAAAAACTATTGGCGAAGATCAGCAAACATGAAATTCCTGAAGGTCAATGCGATTACCTGAAGTCGGAACTGGATGCGGAATTTCATCATGCCATTGTTGTCGGCACTCACTGTCCGCGTATTATTAAGCTGGCTGCGATGTGGAATCAGCAGCTGCATCATTATGCGTTCCGTTCATTGCAGCAGGAGAATAATGAAGATTCTACTCAAAATGATGACAATTATCACTATGTGATCAATCAGCACAAAGCAATCCTGCTGGCCCTGGATCTTGGCTGGGAAAAAGCGGCGCAGGAATTATTGCGGGCGCATATTGCCGGTTCATATATGGCGTTGAAGGGAATTTCACCGCATGCCAAGAGAGAACAGCAAACGCATTAAAATACAAACTTAAAGAAGGAATTGCAAAATGAAAAAATGCTGCGGGAAAAGTAATTTTACACTCATTGAACTCCTCGTGGTGATCGCAATCATAGCGATTTTGGCCTCAATGCTGCTGCCGGCACTGAACAGCGCACGGGCAAAAGCTAAAGGCGCTACTTGCACAAACAATCTGAAGCAGATCGGATTAAGCTTCAATAGTTACAGCATAGACTGGGGCGGACGGATGGCCATCAATACTCAAGGCGCAGTCGGAGGCTCGATCCAGGCTCTGCTTGTTCTCCAGAAGAGCGGTTATTTAAACAAGCTTAACGTCTTTGTATGTCCGTCCGAAACCCCGTTCACCTATGGCAAGAATATACCCAGCGGACAGGAAGTAAACGCCACATACGGCGTAATCAGAAATAGCGCCGTGCCGGTAGTCTATCGACCAGCAATTCTCGTTACAGTCGAAAAATATGAATATCTCGTCCTCAGCCAGGTACGCGGGAAAAGTGTGCCATCTCCCGCGAAATATTTTATCGCCATGGATTCAATATTACTCATTAGCGGCAACACACTTGATAAATACCAATATGGTTTGATCGGTTATAACAGTAATCAAACGTTAGTTCATCTCAGACATGGCGCATCGGCAAATATGTTGTTTGTCGATGGACATGCTGGCGGACAGGACCGGAACGTAATTCGAGATATGGGATTTACTCAAGCCGCAACCAAGGGCTACGGCATATTTACTCCTTAATCAATACGGCAGCGCGGAATTCGTCATTTCAGCCGACCGGCGCAAATGGACGATAGCTACGAATTATGAAACTCCCAGGGAAAATAGTTTTAGCAAAAGAATGTTTTTGACGTTGCAAATTAATGATGTGCAAAGGAAGCTGAAACGATGAAAATAATAAGTGCATTAAAATGTGAAAGAATAATGTCATGGCGCTCGTCAGCGACATTATCCTTTTTTGCAGTCCTTTGCCTTGCCGCATGGGGAGCACAAGGTGCCGAATGGCAGAATACGGCTCCGGAATGGACATTTGAGTATAGCGCTCTTAGCGGATTCCGGCCTGACGAGTGTGCAGCAGGCGGCAATCTGGCAGTATCGCGATTTGGCTATCAGACGAAGGAGTCTGGCGAGCCTGCCTATTCAAGTATTGTCATGACGGAAAATGGCACTACTGCTTTACGGATGATTAACAATGGCAGAGACAAGGAATCCAGCCAAAACGAGTTTTCTCATTACCGCCTCACCGGAAATCCGTATTTTTATAAAACAAAGACATTGATTGTGGACTTTAAGTTCAGGATTATGGACCGCCAAAGCAAGGCTGCTCAGTTTTCAGTCGGAGTCAGCATCCCCGTTACAGGAACTGAGATGGAAAGCTTTGGCGTTTATGTGAGTTTCGCCCCGGAATGCATCAAATACTTAACCGCAACTGGGCTTAAGACGGTAGCGTTCAGTACCGGCTTCGGGTGGCACGAAGCCAGAATAGTCATGGACACTGATAAAAGCAAATTCGAGTTATGGATTGACGGACATAAAAGTCCGATCGCGGAAACTGTATCTTTATCGAAAAGTACTCCAAGACTTCTTAAAATTCAGTTCGGAGACGGTAGCGCACTTGTCGAAGGCGTTGCTGAAATTGAATATTTCAAATGCGCAGCAAATCAAATAATAAAGACAAAAAATGAACGGAACGATCAGAATCTATAAAACAAGGACAGGGTACATGCGGAACAGTTTTCTTACATGGATAATTCTCGGCAGCGCTATTTGGACAATTCAAATGGTTCCAGCGAAAGCTTCGAACACTGCTCAAGACGTTCGTCCTGAAATTCTAATTAATGTAGACTTCTTCGATAGTATCGCTACTGCAGGTCATTATTACGGCACAGACAGACAGGGCCCAAAGGAAATTGATGAGCTTTTTAAAAACTGCAAAGAAAGCGGCGCATCCATGGTATTCTGGCGTTGCTATTCTCAAATCGCCAATTATCCATCCAAATTGAATTATAATATGGCTCAGGTGCATGAAATACGTTCAGCTCCGGATGACAGGCGCTCGGAGGGCGCTTTCGCCGCTAAAGTAGGGGTCAAGTCACACGCGGACGGGAAGTCAGGCGGCATATCGCAAAAAATAAACGTTCAAGGCAGCGCCCGCTATGTCTTTTCAGGGGACATTAATTCCAATTCGCCGGGGGCCTTTCTTGCGATAGTTGATCCCGTGACAGGCGCTATCATTATATCCTCGGAGACTGTGATATCCGCGGGAAAATTTGCAAGAACAGAAATCATGTTCGAATACTCCGGGCCTTTCCTAGCCTGTGTTCTGTCTAAAGGTTCCTCAGATATTCACACTTTCATTACAGACAATCTTTCGCTGAAAACTGGAGATGGAACCGAGTTACTCAAAAACGGCGGCATGGAAAAACCATATATGCTGAAGCCGGAAAGCTGGATTCCCATCAATGCCTGTTTCCTGACTCTGAACGGCGATTATAAATCAGTATCGCCGGAAAACAGAAAAAAATACTTTCCAAACGGTGACGCTATCTTCAATATGCTACGTAAGCCTCATGAAACCGGCTGGGCAAAAAACACAATGGAATCATGTGACACTTTAGCGGAAGCGGTTAAATGCGCAAAAAAATACGGTTTGAAAATCTATGCATGGATTGACCCTGTGGACGAAGGCAGAATCGTGCTTCCGCCTTTAACCGGCTGGATGTCCAAATACTGCGAAGAGCATCCGGAGTACAGGGCGGCGACCATTGACGGCAGAACTCACTGGGGCATGCTCTGCTTCGGCTATCCGGAAGTCAGAAAACACAAAACTGAAATTATAAAGGAGCTTCTCGCCTATGGGGTTGACGGCATAGCTTTAAAAATGAGCTATCAGCATAATCAGTGCTGGGACGGCAATCAGTATGATTACAAGGAATTCCTTTTCAATAATATCGCACTGAAAGAGTATGAGCGGATAAAGGGCAAACCTAAGAACGGGGATTATGATATCAGTCTTCTGCAAATCATATATGGTAATTTTTTTATGGAATGGTTGAAAGAAATAAAACCGGTAATGGAGGCTTCGGGCAAAAGGCTCTGTCTGTTTGAGGCTCCATCTAAATACTTGGACAACAGTTACGGTTCATGGAAAGTAGATCCGGTAAAAATTGTTGACGCGAAGCTGGTTGACGACCTGCTGATCGAGCCGCGCTACAACAGTGAATATAAGAATTATTTCAGTCTTCTTGACTCAATAGCTGGATATTCAGCCGCCTGCCGCAGAAACAATGTCAGACTTGGTTTTGATTTTTATCTCAACGGTTTGATGGAGTCACGGAAAAATATAAAAGACAAAGGAGCTTATATGGAAGATCAGCTCTGCGCCGTGGCCGAGGAGCCAGTCGATTTTATAGGCGTTTATGAAGCCATGTATTTAGACTGGAAAAAACTTTGGCCCTATGTCAAACAGGCTCATAATAGAATAAACGCGCCGGATTTCAAAAGAAAAGGAACAGGAGATTATATTTTTACCGACGAAATGAAAAACCGGTGCAATGTGGCTTCATATGCGTCAGGGGCTTCGGCAGTTTTAAAAACAGCCGACAGAATGGCTAATGCGGTGGAAATAATTGACGATGACATTTCAGACGGCTCGGCATGTACCGTCAATGGAGTTCCTTTTGACATTGAAATATCCTTAAATAAACCTGAAACCATTGATGCATTAAGAATTTACCCATCCAGAGTATCTTATGCTCATAATCCCAGCGGCGAATCCGGTCCAAAATCATTCAGAGTTCAGGGGTTTTCAAATAATAAATGGTTTGACCTTTTCCCTCCTGAAGAAAAAGCTCCGCGCCTCCAAGACTCAAAAGATAAATCACTGGCAAATAACTGGATATGCAAATTTCCGCCAGTCATGGTCGAAAAAATAAGGTTGCATGTCACCGCGTCAAACGACACCGGACGCAGAATGAACATGGGTGACAATCCTGTCATCCCGGATAAAAACAAAGTGGTTTTTATAAGGGAAATTCAAGCTTTTAAAACTGCAAAATAAACAGTAATTCGATTTTCAAAAGGTTCATTAGCAAAAGGAGATGTATGAGTAATCAGGAAAAATTGAGAATTCTTGTGATCGGCGCCCATCCGGCGGACATATTTGACCAGTCTGGGGGAACTATGGCACATCATGTTAAACGAGGCGACTGGGTCGGAGCTCTGGTTGTTACGCATGGGGCGCGTATTCATGACAAAGTAATTTCCAATAATTTGTTTACTGCTGCAACAATACCGCAGGGCGACAAACTGGAGAATATGATGAAAGATCGGGCGGATGTCAAAACCGAGGAGGTGTTTTGTGCCTGTGAAATTCTCGGAGTGAAAAGGGAGGATGTTCACTTTTTAGGCGAAGATGACGCGGTAACACTTGAAAGTAAAGACACTATCCGTAAAATCGCTCAGATCATACGTAAACTGCGTCCGAATGTAATCATCACTCATTTTCCGATGGAGAATGGCGGAGTGGAGTGCCCGCACGCAAACACCGGGAAAAATGTGATGCGCGCTATTTTCTGGGCAGGAAGTGTTGATCCAGAAGACCCGAATCCAGCCAATAAGGTCGCTCAAGTCTTTTTCTTCGGCGGCGGCGCGGCATGGGTACGCGGCGGATTGTGGGACTCGCTGCACGGCTACACAAATGATGTTTTTATCGATATAACTGATGTTATAGAGTTGAAACTCAAAGCCATTGATTCCATGGTATCACAGGCTTACGCCGGAGCATATGCGCGTAAAAGAATTGAGTGCTCCGATGGTGCTTTCGGGCAGAGAGCGGGAACCTCATATGCCGAACCGTTTATTAAGCTTTATGCGGAATTGCATGAGTATCTGCCGGTAACGGAGGATGCGCTGAAACTCTCCAGAATGTCGGATCATGAGATTATAATCAGGAGGTCTTATAAACTGAAAACAGACTGATCAAATATAAAGCAAACGCGTTACGTAAATACGTTTTAATTAAACAACCGGACCAGGAGATATAATCAGTGGTTGATAAATTATTAAATAAAATCACGACTCATCCCGTCGAAAAGCGGAATGTTCGATCGCTGTCGCTGAATATGATGATCAAGTCTGCCGATATGCCGCTTTTTACCGGTACGGAAATGCAGGCGTTTCAGGTCAAATTGGGTTTGGCGACCGGTCAGATAGGCATGATCGCGTCATTCGGACAAATTATTTCAGCGATATCGTACTGTTTATTTATTGGAGTTGCCGACAGGATTAGCAATAGAGCGCGCGTATATGCCATGCTTACTGCAGGCATGGCTTTTTATCCGGTCTTGCTGATTCTTATTTCTCTGGCGCCCGAATCGTTGCGCCGACCTGGAATCGTCGTGCCGGTTATGATGGCTGGCTCAGTCGTTGAGTGTGCAATGATCTCTTTTATGGCATTGATATTCTCGGCGCTCTTCGTTCGCTCGATCAGCGCCGGAAGTCAAGCTAAATTCACGAGTATAATAGGTGTCGGCGGCGGTCTGCTTGGACTTGTCTGCGGATACATTTCCAGCAATGCTTTACTTTATCTTGGTTATCCCTATGGCTTTACGGTAGCTTTTGTCATGGCCGCCGGCCTGCTGCTGGTTGCCGGTATAATCGTAAGAAATATCAAAGAAATACCGGAATTGTCGGCAGGGGAACGTTCTAATTCGATCTCTCCCATTAAAGCGTTCAAAAGCGTTGTCAGAACGCGGGAATTCAAACTGCTGCTGTTGCCTAATTCAATGCGCGGGTTAGGCGCTGGCGCCGGATTTTTTGCAATGGCCATCGGTATGAAACAGTTGGGATTGGGCGTGGAATTTGCCGGTTATACCACTATGCTTATATTTTTAGGCGGAATGTTTGGTACCGCAATTATCGGTTTTACCGTCGATCGTTATGGCGCCGGTAAAGTTTTATTATTTTCCAATCTATGCATGGCAGTTTCTCTTATGGGGATAGTATTGGCACCATCCGCATGGATATTTTTAATATTTTTCTTCACTATGTACATATCCTTTGCCTGCGAAGGGGCAACCATTCCATTGGCGCATTATGCGATTGTTCCTCAGCAGATAATCGGAGCTTTCAGTGCAGTAAGGTTGTTGCTCTTTAACTGCGTCTGGGGTCTTGCCATCGCCGTTAATGGTTATCTGCTCGATATATTCGGGTCTGTTTTAGTATTCAGTATCAGTGCGTTTATTTATGCAGTGACAGGAATACTCTGGCTATATGCATTCAATAAAGGGCACAAACCACAGCCTGTTATAGCACTGGCGCAGTCAGAGGTTTGACGCGAATGTTATCGCAGACGCCTCCAATTATTTTTTGAGTTTCCGTCAGGACAAAAGTGGATAAAATATTACAAGATTACAGATGTTTCAACTCGCAATATTTAATTTATTGGAGACATTTTGATAATTCTATGCACGTTGCGGAATATTCAATTTTATATTCCGTTTCGGCAGGAACAAGCGGAATATCCTGATAAATACTGCCGCAAGCCGGGATTATCTCCCCGATCCGGATTTTCAGCATATCCGACCAGTCAGACTGCCGGTGCCAGGCGGCATAACACGACTCAATTCTGACATATTGCGGCAGGCTGCTTTCAGGCATCAGTTCCAAGGTCAAACCATCAGACATCCACAGCGGAATCGTGCGGAAAAACATCTGCCGCCATTCATGCCCGTCTTCAGAGAAAAATATTTTAATTCTCCAGAGATTCCATTCCGGCGCGTCTCCCTTATGAAATTCAAATGAGAAAAATTGGCGATCAGCAAGACTGATAGAGTCTTTGCTCATGCTTTTTTCAATTTCATCCGCCATTGAAATTATACATTTACGTTTGAACTGCAGCGGGTCTTCGAACCACCATTTGAAGTTTTCATCATCATGCCGCCGGCAGTGATTCCAGGCCTTCCGCTGCAACTGTAATGTAAGTGTAATAAAATCGGAGAATCCGCGCAATTCCAGCGCCAGTAATTTTAAATTCTCGCCGTCGGCGCCGCGGTTGACCGCCTGTCCGGCTTTATGCATCAGCACCACGTAGTCCGCAAGCGTTACCGCAAGCGCGGCACAGGCTTCAAACGCAGCATAGTCCACCGGATATTTATGACGCAGATAATCCTGTTTTCTCAGCAGTTCACCGCCCTGATGAAGTCTGTCACTCAGCGCAATCCATTCCTCAACTTCTTTACGCTTAAGATGTATCAGCGGATTATTGCAGGTCAATTCGAACGCATGATAATATCCGAATCGCGACTTAATCATGAATCCGAAAAAATCATAGCCTTCCAGTAACCCGTAAAGACTGGATATATCCGTTCCATAAGTGAACAGCGAAGCCCGTCGCATCAGTTCATCCGTTTGAAAAAAAGGCATCCAGGAATATGCGCCGGCAATTGCCATGCCCAGTTTGGCAACCGGCAGATTTTGCGTCCGCGGTTCCCACATACAGTTAATAGTTCCCCACATTCCGGTACGGCGAAGCAGATATGGAATATTGCGGGTCAACCGCTCAACTGTCGGCAGAAACGGTTCATCCGCCAGAATCGCCGGAGCCAGCGCCGTATCAAAACCGGCCTTCACGAATTCCTCCGGCAGCGGCATCAGCATATCGTCCATCGGGCCATATTTCCAGACCACCGGAATCAGGCTTTTGTCAAGACGCTGCATCAACTCCGGATATTTCTCGATCATATCGCCCCAGATAATGCCGCGTCGGCCGTGCTGCCGCAAACGTTCCGCCATATGATTGACAAACGCGGCATATTTGCGTACCGTTTCCGGTTTATCCGCACCGAGATATGGACATTCGTCTCCGGACAGATGAACATACCCTGATTTAAACAAGGTGCAGATTTCATCAATTACAGAGTCTATAAATTCTTTTGCCGCCGGAAGATCCGTATCCAGATGGTCGTCAGTATTTTGTGCTTTCAGATGTTGATATGCCGGGTGTTTCAGCATAGATTCCATATGTCCGATAGTGGCCGGCATTGGAATAATTTCTATATGGAATTCTGCCGCCCGAAGTATTAGATGTATGACTTCTTCATGCGACCACGCGCATGGATGCGCCAGCAGCGGATGACTTTTGAACTGTAATTTATTCTCCAGATACAGATATATCTGATTCAACTTGCATTCCGCAAGAAAAGGCAGCAGGGAGACGATGAAGCCGGGACTCTCGACAACCCGTGCGAGATCGATCATGATCCCGCGGTTATCGCAGTTCGGACGGTCAAATATTTCGCATGCCCGGATCTCCGGATATTTTCCCAGTATCTGAGTAGCAGTAATCAAAGCATAGAACAATCCTTCGGCGGTATTCGCTTCGGCCAGGATTCCGGATTCCGATATTCGTAGATAATATCCATGCTTGTCAAGATAGAGCCGTCTTTGACACTGCGGACTAAACTCTCCGCCAATCCAGAAATAAAATTTATCCGTACAGACTTTATGAATTATAGACAATCTGTCTTTTGCGGCAATTTCATGAGCACCGGCAGTTGGCGGCTCCGCCGAATGCCAGTTGATGCTGCCGCCGGTATCTTGCTGTAAAAAAGATTTCTCATTAGGCAGGTAATGCAATTCCTGCGGCGGAGGCCAGACTTCTATTACATCACTAAAACCTGTAATTATATTCATCTTGTCTAAATGTTCCTTCAAGTTTAATAAAACATACATGTATGCTATAAAAATAATTCCGGCCGATTGCTTTGTCAAACTTAATTCATTGCTTAAATAAGTTAAAAATACAACAAATTACAAAAAAATATACAAATCACGCCTCTCGCCTATTGACAATCATGTAAATACATGTTAAAATATTATCTACATGATGCTTTTGGTTGTATTAATATTGAACAGGCAGTTATGAGAACATTTAAATATCAGATGGTAATCGATTATATAAAGCGGGAATTCATTGATAATCCCGCTGCATCGGGGGAAATTCCTTCCGAACCGGTACTGGCGCAGCAGTTGGAGATCAGCCGTTTCCCGATTAATCAGGCGGTCACCCGGCTGGTGGAAGACGGGCTGCTTACAAGAATAGACGGAATCGGAACGTTTATCCGGGGACGTGAACCCGCCCATCTCAAAGGACGCAACACCAGTTCTCAAATCATGCTGGCCTTCGTGTCCCAGGCCGGAACGGTGGAGCCGGAACTGCTGCATGGTTTCCAGGATTATATTTTCAACCGGAACGTAGTGCTTACCAATGTCTTCCAGGAAGCTAACACCACGTCTTATGAGTTCATAATTAACAAAGTAAAAACCTCGAATATCAAGGGGATACTGCTGTCGCCATGCATTCACTTCGGCAATACCAAATCTCCAAGTCTGGCTTTTGCGCAGCGGTTACTGGAGAATGGAATTCCGGTAGTAGTGGTCGACCGGCCGCTACCCGGCTTTTATGGTCCGCAGGTTGTCACCGACAACTCCGGCGGAGTGTTGAAAACCGTGCAGGAACTTGCCGGCCGCGGGATTGATAAAATCGCCTATTTCGGCAAAGATGACTATATTGTCGGCAAAGAGCGGCTGATGGGTTACCGTCTCGGCCTGGAATATTGCGGTCTGTCGGCTGATGATTCATTGTTAGTGCTCGATCACAGCGGTGCCGATTTTTTTAAAACTATTGAAAATTTGATCGACAAAGGGGTCAATAAAGTTTTTTCCCGCCATCCGGATTGTCGCTGTTTTATTGCCTTCAACATTACCTTTGCTTATTTTTTATATCGCAAGTTGCGGAAGTCAGGGATGTTTTCCAATGACATGATTATTGCCGGTTTTGACCACGCTCAACATTACGATTATGAGTTCATGAAACATTATCTGGTCATAAAACGGCCTTTGAGAGAAATCGGACAAACTGCGGCTGAATTAATGCTGGAACAGCTTAACAGCAGCAAGACGGCGGCTGAAGTCCGGCGGCTGATGCCTGACTTGAGTTTGCCGGACGAACTGAATATGAGTCAGGTCCAGGGCCGCCAGGAGGCAATGCTGGTTTGAACATGAGAATTTATCGATATTTGATATAGAAATAACAACCAACCTCTAAAGGAGGGAAAAATGAGAAAAAGTTTCACACTTATCGAACTCCTCGTTGTGATTGCTATCATAGCAATCCTCGCCGCCATGCTGCTGCCTGCATTGAATAAAGCCAGAGAAATGGCAAGGGGGAGCGCTTGCGTAAATAATTTAAAAACACTGGGATTGGCAATGGTTATGTATCGCGATACATACTCTGATTATATTCCGCATGGAGAAGGTGGTCAGCTATCGTGCTGGTCGAATGTACTGGCGCGTGAATTCTTCAGAGTGGGAGACCCTAAAAATCCACAAACGTGGGACTGGTCTTATGTTAAAAAAGGCTATACCTGCCCTTCGTATGCAGGAGCAGCAGGATGGCTTAATTATGGCAGCAACCCGCGCATCAGTGAAGATCGAAGTCAGATTAAAAAGTTGGGAAAAGTTAAACATCCGGCATTAGCCTTGAATTTGGCTGACAATGGGGCTTCCCAGCAGCGGACCGGAACTTACGGCGACCCTGATTATTATATTGATCAAAGAACCAGTGGAGGCTATGATGGTTATCGTCATAATAAAGGGTGTAATATTTTATATTTTGACGCTCACGTAAGTTGGCAAAAAAGGTATATCGACATTATTACAGCTTTATGGAATATGAATTAATTATATCATTAAGTTCTTGTATTTTCTAGTGGTATAGCAAGACATTGAACCAAAATTGAAAAAAGTAGGTAGAAAAATGTTCACACGACTCCTCAAGGGTGGAATTCGGCTCATATTGATCTCAGCCAGCATTTTTATCTGTGCAAATGACATAAGAGCAGATGGTCGTCTATGTTTAATCCCCAGGCCCAAGAATATTGATGTCAAGCCCAAAGCAATTTTTCTTAAATTCCCTTATAGAGTAATTGCCAGTCCTGGTGACGAAAGTGGTTTTGTCCAGTGGCTCAAGGATGATTTACTTCAAACATTCAACTGGAGGTCAACTAACGAACAGGCTAAAGCAGCGCTGGTTATAGAATTCAAATATCAAGACTTAAAACACGGCAATGAGGCCTACAAAATTGAGATTTTGCCGGGGATGATTGAGATCACCATTGCGTCTCCTGATGCGGGCTACCGGGCAGTTGGCAGATTGCTCTCCATCCTGGAGAGTAATTGTACTAAAATAAATCCTGACGGTAATTTAATATGTCCAGAATTAAAAATTTTTGACTGGCCGGATATGTCCATGAGGGGTATGCACTTGCAGATGGCTTATGCCGGATGGCAAAGTAATGCTGTTCAAATTGAGATTATCCGCCGTACCATTGATACTATGGCAAGGCTGGGTTTTAATTTTGTAGTCTTCGAGATCGGGGGGCGCTTCGAGTCGTTAAAAAGTCCTGAAGTCACGGTAAACGGGCAATGGTCTCAAGCGCAATTACGCGAACTGGTTAAATATGCTAAATCTCATGGCATCACACCATATCCAGGCATCAACAGCATTGGACACCTTGATCGTTCTCCTCAAATTTTTGTTCTTAAAAATGATAAAGGCATGCGAGTTGCAATGGATATTATGCACCCCGAGTTTTATGCCAAGTTCTTCGGTATTTTAGATGAATTATCGGAAATCTTTGACCAGCCAGCATATTTCCATATCGGGACAGACGAATCTGCCGCGGCATTCGAAAAATTAATTGCCGTCAGCGGTAAATCCGGCTCGCAAATCTATGCCGATTTTATCAATAAAACTACTCTGTATCTTGAACAAAAAAATATTCGTCCGGTAATCTGGCACGATATGCTGATTTCGCAAGATCAGGTAAATAGCGCTGAACCGGCTAATGGCAAAAAAACATCCGAGGCCTTAGATATCATCAATAAAAAAATTGTCATCGATTACTGGTGCTATGCCAGTCTTGACAAATATATAGGTCTTAACCATTTAGCCCAAAATGATTTCGAAATATGGATCAGTCCATGGCAATTTCCCGCCGGTATAAAATCATTAATTGGACAGGTTAAAAAAAATAAAATAAACGCCATGCTTGGAACGACCTGGGACTTGCCGTATAATGTTGGTCCGGCCTTTGTCCTGTCCGCCGACTACGCGTGGAACGCTTTGATTCCTGACTTTAATGCTGATTATGATGCGTCCAGTGTTTTTGCCAATTATTTCCATCGACGCAAGACAAAAATGTATGTGTCAAATAGTCAATCATTAGTTTTTACAGGCGGAATACAGGAATCATGCAACAATCAAAACATCGGCAATATTCTGGAGATATCAGGAATTAAATTACCGCTGAATAAAATAATTCGCGCAAATAAATTTAATTACGATTCATTGACCAATATCAGAGATGCAAAGAAACTTATGTCACAAAACCGGAAAAGCATGATATTGGTAATGGATCCAAAGAATGATTCTATTGGAGCCAGAATAGACGATGTTGATACACCGCGCCTTAATGGATCAACGATTTTGTATACTCCAGACTTTGGCAAAAAAACTAATACTAACAACTATGGGGATGAATTTATTTTAAATAAAGATAAAGTAGAAAAGAATACTGTTAATCAAGGCAGCAATACAATTCCACTGACTGGCGGAGTTATCTCTACCCACGGTTCTGGTAATGATACCCAGCGTTGGCTAACAGGGCGGTTGGCTACTGGAAGTGATGTGCGATTAGTGGTAGTTGGTACAAATCTGGAAAAAAATACAGAATTAACAACCAGATTGCCCGAAAACATCAATGGCATTATCCTTCTGGTAACTGCCCGGATTACAGCCTTTGGCAATCCTGTGCAACTTGGCAAAGTCGTGCTTGAATATGATAATGGCAAAAGTGATACAGTAAATATTAACAACGATTTTCTTGTTCGCAACACGCCGACGTCTGGGCAGTTATCGTATTGGTCCGTCTGGCAGGATATTGGCTCAACTGAAAATAAACTTATTGCCGCCTATGAATGGAACAAATCAGCCAGTAGTTACCGCCCCCAAACGATCAAAATAATCATTACCCCCGAAGGTGCACTCTTAGGCTTGGGGTTATTATCTGGAATGTACTGGTGATTTGATCGTTTCAATAAATACACAGGAAAATTATGACCGATTCAACACGAACCATCAAAACCGGGATACTGGGGGCGGGGCAGCCGAATATTGCCACCAACCACCAGCTTCCCGCCACCTTGAAATCGAAACTGGCGGAAGCTGTCGCTCTTTGCGACCTGAATCCCGGCGTCTTTGAATACGCGCAGAAATACCGGCTGAAAGCGTATACTGATTACAGCGCCATGCTGGCGGATCCGGAAATTGAAATGGTCCAGATCGCCACTCCGGACTGGTGTCACCTGCGGCATGCCGAAATGGCGCTGCAGGCGGGCAAGCATGTCCTGCTCCAGAAGCCGCCGTGCCTGAGCCGCGATGAACTGCTCAAGCTGGCCGCCGCCGCGAAGCAGTCCGCAGGTTCCCTTAAAGTATTGCTTAACTGCCGTGAAACCCGTCTTTGCCGTTCCATAAAGAAGTACATTGACAACGGCGTCATCGGGCAACTTAGGGAAATCATCATCAACTACCGGGGGCGGAGATTCCCCGTCGATGATCCGCAAAGCAGATATCTGAAAGCGGAATGCGGTGGCGTTTGGTTGCATAATTCCATGCACTGGATGGACGAAGCCTTTTTGTATTCCAGTTCGCTACCCGATACGGTTCAAATGTTCGCCGCTAAAAATGATTGCGGCGAATCGCGTTTCCTGGGTGAAGGCCCGAATTACTGGTCGGCAATTTTTCCCATGAAAAATAATGTTACTTTCAATTTTGAATACAACACCATGCTGCTGCGCGATGGTCTGCCTGGCGGCATGCAACGGTCGCTCATCGGCACGGAAGGCGAAATAAGACAGATCTATGGCAATGCCGGCTTGATGCTTTATCGGCACAGCAAGGAACCTGAACCGCTTTCAACTGTTGATGCAGAATTGTCTCCGGAAGAAGATGTTATTGAATCTTTCCGGCTGGCGATCGACGCCTATGCAACGCAGATCGTTACCGGCGTTGAACAGTCGCCGCGCATAAATGACTCGCTGGCGCTGATGAACGCTTTGCTTAAAGGCATCGAAAGCGGGGAAACGGAACAATGTCTCGGACTGGAGGATTTCAATGCAATCTTATAATATCGGAGTTATCGGAGTCGGGGTATATGGCTGTCACAGCCTGGAACAGGCTTTGCTAACCGCAAACGGAGCGGCAAAGGTAACCTCAGTCTGCAGCAACGATGAACTGGGCATCGGATGCTACGGCGACAAATTCGAAGAGGAATCAGAAAGATATGCCGAAAAATTCAATGCGGTTTTACATGCTGACTGGCGGAATGTGGTTAACGACCCGGCAATAGAGATCGTTTCGGTAATGGTTTGTCCGGCGAAGAAAGCGGAGATCATCTGCGCCGCGCTGCGGGCGGGAAAACATGTGGTCACGGATAAGCCGCTGTCCATGACCCATGCGCAGGCACAGGAAATATGCCGGGCGGAAAAAGAGAGCGGGAAACGCGGGTTTATGCTGGCCGGTTATCATACGCGGCCGCTGGTTAAAACCTTGATTGAAGCCATCAATCAAGGCGAACTTGGCGAACTCAAGGCCGTTTCATTGCGGCTTTGCTTTATGGGTGGCATTTTTCCCGGATTCGTACCGTCAGTCCGCTGGAGAAATGAAAATCCGTCCGCTGAAATGCTGACCATCGGCTCCCATGCCATTATTACCTTGATGAAACTTACCGGCGGCTCCGTGCGGAAAATATATGCTGTACGCAAACATGATTTCTACGAAGCTTATCACGAGACAGGTGCGGAAGACTGGGCAACGCTGAATTGCATTTTAAATTCCGGGATTGTCGCCAATGTGAAAGTGGGGCGTATTCCGCACCGGGTTCCTTGCGAAGATATCGCAATCGAGGTGACCGGTACCGATGGTTATGCGCAAATAGCAGGGGACTGCCTGAAATTTTATCCGTCCGGAAAAAATATTCAGATTCCGGTCAACGGCGGCCAGGTGTTGAATGACACTTTTGCAGAATATTATTCATGTCTGGACGACAGCAGACCGGCACCGACAACATTTCAGGACGGTCTTGAACTGCAAAACGTCCTCGCCGCCGCAATCAAATCCGCGGACAGCGGCAGCGTGGAAACAACCAATTAATAAATATAGAGATATCTGATGATATTGAATAAAATTTCATTGTGTATTGCAGGCTTGAGTCTTTTATCCGGTTTAAAGATTTATGCTGACATCAACAGCAACAAACCAAAAGGTGATATAAATAATCAGTTTCCGGTAGTATTGCTAATTGGAGACTCAATAAGAATGGGATATGCGCCTCTGGTAAAACAACAACTTGCGAATAAGGCAATTGTAAAATGGCCTGAAGAGAATTGTGAAGACAGCGGTAAAATCTTAAATAATATTGAAAAATATATTGAATTAAACAAGCCTGATCTGATTTATATCAATTGCGGTCTTCATGATATAAAGTCAGAACGGGGAACTAACAAGAAAAAAAATCCAATCGAAACCTATGAAAGCAATCTCAATAAAATCATCTCTGTTATAAAAAGCAAAGGCATAAAAATATTATGGGCTTCAACAACTCCGGTTATAGAGGAATGGCATAATAAAATTCAGAGTTTTGACCGGCTTAATAAAGACATAAATCAATATAATGAAATCGCCAGCAAAGTAATGCTGGCACAAGGAATAAGAATTATTGATCATTATCAGGTCATTGAAAAAGCCGACAAACAAGCATCCTTCAAAAAAGACGGCGTTCATTATACGGACAAAGGTTCTGAAATACTTTCCGCAACAGTATCTCAGGAAATCATTAAATCGCTGACAGACGTCAATCGGAATTAACTTGCGCCATTTTCTCATGCCGCGATTCAATAGATAAAATTCTTATGAAAGTCTGTTTTCTAAATTGAGCGGAAGCGACGGAGCAGATGAGACTTATGGGACAGATGGCCTGCTTGCAGTGCTGTCCGTCTCGAACCATCAACACCAAATTACCTCATGAATACCATATATCCCATTAGTCCTCTTTATCCCCGCTACTCCGGCTTCTCCGCAGGCATGGAGAACTTGCCGTCAATGATCAGTTCGCCGGTGTTTTCCTGTTTCACGCTTTCAGGAAGGGGAATAAGTTTGCCGGCTTCGTATTTGAACGGCACCGGACGCTGCGGTCTGCCCTGTATCTGAATACCGGCAAACAGCGCATTGGCTTTTTCTTCTATGGTCAGCCTGAGCCAGTTGTATTGAAAGTCCTCCAGAGCGGCTTCGACAAAACCGCTGTGCTCAAGTTCTTTATCTTTAGTTCCAGCAATACGTAATTTGTCCAGTCCGGCCAGGCGGATCACCCCGCCCTGCCCCGGCATGGTATACAGCAAAGCTTTGTCAATGCTCAGAGTGTCGTTGTTCCTGACAACCGGAATCGAACCGCTTAAAACGCCGGCGGCTTCGACCTGGCTGAAACCGCAGAAACGCAGCATTTCCGGCAACTGGACGCCGCGGGCTGAAAAAGCTATCGCGCCGGGACCTTGATCTGTTCCCAGCCGGAACGCATCCTCACTGCTGACCATGCCGCCCAGCCATTTGAACCGGCAATTTTCGATCAAAAGCTCCGAAGGCGATTCGAACTGAAGCCTGGCCAGGCCTTCTCCAAGTTCATAGCGTCCATACTTAAGCCCTTTAAAATTAATGACCTGATGCGGGGCGCTCCGGAGATTGAACAGGTCATCAAAGGCGCAGTCAAAATCAACTCCTTTGAGCGTTCCTCCAGGGAAATTCAGTTGCGCGTCCCTGGCTTTAACCATGGCGGAACCTTGAACCGCGCCGCCGTCCACTTTCACCATGCCTTTGCTGCTCAACAGCCCCTGAAAATCAAATCCGGCAAATACCGGAAAAAACGACTCCAGGTCAAATTCGGCAGGCATTCTGAATTCCGGCAGAGAATACTCCATTTCCAATTTAACTGGTTCCGGCGGATAAGCCAGCCGTCCCGTATATGTCAAATGAGCAGACGGCAGCGGACGGCAGGAATAACTGCCCTGGAACGCCACTTCCGCGTCACCGAACTCAATTTCCGCAACCGTCGAGCCGTAATCGAGTTCGCGCCAGATGAAAGAGTTTACTTTCAATTCTCCGGGCGAGGCCGCCTTCATGTCCGGCAGGGAAACCGGGATTCTAATGTCAATGCCTTTCAGCGCAATCTGCCGGTCCGGAAAATCGGCGGAAGCTCCGGTCAATCCGGCTTTTCCGGCAAAGGTTTCACCATCATACTGACCGGTCATGGCGACGGCCGGACAGTCCGCTGTAAATTCGTCGCCCCTTATCTTCAAGCCATTTATTTTGAATACCGGCCTTACGGCAAAAACGCCATACTCATCCCTCTTGCTTTCCCAGTTCATGAGGAATGATTCTGCCTCAAAATCCGAGTCGCAGGCAGTTCCGGACAGGTCTTTGACGGACAATTTTCCGAAAAATGTCCGCGGCATAAAACCGGAAACTGCGCCGTCGCGGCTGAATTCAGTTTTGGCAGTGAGCCCCGGCGCTTCAAACTTCATGCTGCCGGACTGCCCCTGCAAACCGGACAAGTCAATATCGCTGTCCAGCCGGACAAATGCCGACGGCCAGCTCAATTTCTGGTCGAAGACTAATTTACTGACCATCTTAAGCTCATCAATTTTAGTCTCGACCTCTCTGACATTCAGCGTAATTGCATTCAAATCCAGTCTGCTGTCGAGAGTTTCCGGAACCAGTCTTGAGTTTCTGATCAGTCCCTCAAGCGTCAGCCTGGCAGCGGCGGAAACGATATTAAAAGACTTATTGCTAAAGCTTACTTTGTCAAAAGTAAGTTGTTCCTTCAAATTCTTTTTGTTTCTGACAGACATTGGACCGCGGTCGAACACGCCATCAAGGACGCCGTTCCATGCCTCAAATCCGGCATCTCCTGAAGCAACGTTGAGATGAGCAAGCCTGCCGGTCAGTTTCTTATAATTAAGGACATAACTTTCTCCAAATTCCAACTCGCAAACATTCTCCAGCTTGTCCGCCGCCAGTTTTATATTTTTATCCGAGAAATCAATTTTCTCCATAATATTACGTCCGCTGAAACTGCGCAGTTCCCATTGCCGGTTTTTTCTCTGTTCAATCTTTAAAATATTCTTCAAACTGCCATTGCGGACATTGAGCCTGCGGTCATCCGCCGCAATGTCAAACCGGGAAAATGCCAGTTCGCTGCTGCCGGAATACAGCCCGGTGCCACGGGGATTTTCAATATCAGCCGCCGCACTGAATTTTGCAACATCCAGCCTGCAGCCTTCAGCCATGCCGGCAAGCTTACCGCAAGATAAACTACCCCATATTTTCACAGGAATATTCCGGCCGTCTTCGAAGCCTAAATTCAAATTAGAAACAAAATCGTTCATGGTAAAATCCCAGCCTCTTCCGGCAAAAGAAGCGGCAGGCACCCGCACCCCGAAACTCACATCGGAAGTTTTTGGCACAACATCCCGATCCGGACACTGCAATTTCATCTTAGATTCAAAAGACGCGGTATCGGCGTAAACAGTCCTGCCCGCGCCCGATAGGTTGATATTGGAGAGAGTGCAGCCCAAACCAATCTCTCCGGAAAAACCTTTGCCCGCGCCGTCAACACTGATTTTGCCGGCCGAAGCAAAAATAAACATCTGTTCATACTTCATGAAGAATTCACAGTTGTCGGGCGAAGCGGTGACTGCCGGACTGGACGGCGACAGCATTTGAGTGCTCAATTTCCATTCACCGGTACGGCCGCACACCGAAACGTTGAAACTCCGCGCCATCACTGATTCCGTCAGCGGCCTGATCTTATATTTCAGCGCCGGCAGTATTTTTGCCGGTTCCAGCAGCATTTTACCATTAAAATCAATCATATCATCGGGCGAGGCAAACTCGCACTTCGTTTCGCGAAAACTGAGCGGCAGCGGAGAACTGCTCCGAAAATCAGACACCGACAGCAGATATTTAAGAGAATCCTTGCTGAACTTGAAATTCAACGGCTGACTGGAACCGTCCGGTCTCAATTCGCTGCAAAAAATCAGACGGTCGATCTTCATCGTGCAGTTATCCGAATTTCCGTCGAAGACAAACGACAACACTTTGAACGGGTTGAACTCAAATGAGAAACGTCCTTTGATGGCGGCATCGCCTCCTAATTCAAAATTCTTCGGCAGCCGGATTATTTTCAGATATTCAAACAATTCGGAGGCACGGGCAAGCGCGACATTGGCCGAGAACTCGGCATCAACAGTCTTTCCGGTAAAATTCAGCATAGTTGCGACGGATATTTCCCGGCCGCGCCACGAAACTTTCAGAGTAATATTCAATAGCGACCAGTCGGCAGTACGGGGTTCAAGCATCAGTTCAAAAGGCAGCAGATATTTTTTCCCCTGCAAATCCATTTCCAGCACGGCATCCGAAATTACAATCTTCTCAATACTCACTTTCCTGGTGGAGCCATCCGGATAAAACATGCGTTCCTTAAACATGGCGGTGAACTTTTCCAGATCAATGTCATTGATTATCAGCTTATCCCCGGCAATCGAACAGCGCAGATAAACACCATTCAGCTCAATTTCCCGTAATTTTGCCGGAAAGTTCGGGATAAGACTCGTTATAGAATAACGAACTTTTACCGACCGGCATTTCAGCGCGGGTGCGGCGGCCTCGCCGATGGCCAGCGAACCGAGATCAGCGCTGAACATCCCGACATTCCTGACCGTGCCGGAAAACCCGCTGATGCCGGCATCATGCAGCAATCCCGGCAGTATCCGGGTCTGAAAGTAATCCGGCAAATAATTATTGATCAGGGTAAAATAAGCTCCGCCGATGGCGGCCAGCAACAGAACGGCGATCAAACTTGATAATATAACAGAACGTCTTACAGACATGATAAAATTCTTTCAATAAACGTGATGTTGTTGTCCGGGTTCAGATAATCAGCATCCTGCCGGACGATGAATACTCGATGGTACGGATTAGAATCCACTTGCCGCCGTCATTATAATAAAGACTGCCTTCCTGATCATGACCGAATTTACCTGAAGCGAAATCAGCGACCACCGGCGAAAAAACGGTCAAGTCACCTTGCAACTTCAGCCTTTCCTGGTTGTGCAAGGCAATTGTTTCCAGCAGATCCTTGTAGCCGCCGCGCGGCTTTCGCAGCGGGCGTCCGGCGGCGATTTCACGCAGTGTCCCGACCCCTGCGCCCATCATATCAATCTCGCAAACCGGCGAAACGCCCAGCACCGGACCGGAATCCATTTCACCGCCTGCGCCGGTATAGGGTTGAGCCAGAATCACACTGCTGCGCAAGGTTGTCAGACCGCGCAATATGGCATTCTCTATGGGAACAGCATGCAAACCGGCCAGTACCCGTCTGCCGTGCTCTTCCAAAGTAAGATCGCCCGGATGAACATTCAAGCAGGGAAAGTCGCCGGTTATATTCGACAACGAGACAAATCCCGCAAGAATTCCGAACGAAATGTCATATTGAGCCAGCATCTTCCGCAATTCTCCGGTCCACAGCTCCCGGATATGCCGGCCTGCTTCAGTCAGCAGTGTTGCACTTGTTTCGCCATGTTGTAGATAAAACTCTTTTATGCTCAAAGCCGCCAGCGGCAGGCCGAAGCGCCGGGCGATTTCCGCCGCACGGCTTTTTTCCGGAAAGTCGGTAACGATAACCGAAGGCATCCATTTGCCGCCCAATTTTTCCCGTGTCTCCAGCAGACGTTCAGCATTGCTGCCGGTGCCGCTGACGAAAATAGCGGCCTGCGGCGGTCGGCCGTTTTCATCAACACTATATGAACTCAACAAATTATTAATCACTTAAGGCTCCTGATAAACAAACCATGATTCAAATCAAATGAAACAGTAATCTGCTACTTTTTTCCAAATCTGCAAGTATTTTGCATAAAAAATTAAAAGTCTTGTTATTTTGGATTTGCGCCGGCAGAGATATAATCTATATTGTATAGGAGAAGCTTTATTATAATTTGAGATCCTTTTAAAATAATTAACTAAGTATGAGGACTTGTAAATGATTAAGTCAGTATTATCGAGAAAGTTTATTTTGGCGGCCATGGCAGTAGTGTTAACATCCAGCGCTTTCGCACTGAACATGCGGGAGCTGGCAACCCCGTACCAGGGACCGGAAAAGGATGTACTCACCTTGATCATCACATCCAACTACAAAAAGTCCCGTCTGCTGGCCGAGCTGATTCAGCGCGAAACCAAGCAGCCGATTCTGCTCCTGCCGGCTGGCGATCAGAAGGGCATATACTTTATGCCGGCGTCGGTCAAGAAGCCTGCAATGGAAATTAAAGAAGAAAACATCGGGCAGTTCGTAACATTCATCAATCCGCAGCAGGTACTGGTTCTTGGCGATCGCGGCTTTGTTCACCAAAACTATATTGATATGATTGACAAAAAGATGCCAGTGTTCGTTGTCAATGGCAGAGACTGGATCATCAACGCTAAAAGCGTTGCCAAACTTCTTGACCTGAACAATCTGGCTTCCGATTACACCCGTCTCTATCGTCAGGTAGAAGGCGGCACGCTGTATAAGCCGTCTGAAACAACTGCGGAAGACACTGCGGCCAAGGCTGAAGATACCAAAACTGAAGTCAAGCCGGAAGATACAGCCGCGAAAGATGCGAAAGACGTAAAAGCAGAAACCAAAGACGTCACCGCCAAAGAAGATGTAAAAGAGCCTGAAATAAAGAACGCTGCAAAGAAGTAATCCTTACGGCGGCGATTCGGAGAACAAATGTTCAACCTGTTTCAGTTGACTAGAAATACCTTTAGAGAGTGTATTCGTGAGCCGATCTTTTTCATCCTGTTAATAACAGCGCTGGCCTTGATCGGCCACTTCCCTTTGGCTGCACTATTTGTTTTCTCTGAACAGTTGAAACTGGTGGTTGACAGCTCAATGGCCACCAGTCTGGTATTCGGACTTTTCGCGGCAGTGCTTTGTGCCAGCCACACGGTTTCCCGTGAAATGCGCAACGGTACAGTTCTGCTGCTGCTTTCCAAACCGGTTTACCGCTGGTCTTTTATCATCGCTAAAATATTCGGGATTATTTGTGCGGTAACGCTCTTCATATTCATCTGCAATGTCGCAACGATTATTTCCGTATATATTGCCAAAGATCAGTTCCGGCTGGACATGACGGCGTATTATATTTTCTTCAGTATCCTGATTATTGCGTCAACCATCGGCTGCCTGAGCAATTTTCTCTACGGGAAATCGTTCTCATCCACCGCAATATGGATGGTCGCTGTATTGCTTCCGCTTTACTGCGTCTGTCTGATGCTTTTTCAGCCGCATCCGGAGGAAATCATCTTAAAGGACCTGATTATTGCGCTGTCTCTTATATTTTTCTCTGTTGCAACTATGGCGACTATTACCGTAGTGTTCTCGACCAGACTGGAAATGGTAGCCAACCTGACAGTTTGCTGCGTAATTTTTTTCCTGGGGCTGGTCTCAAACTACCTGTTTCAGCGCCCTGACGATATCGGAGGTTCCGCGTTGCTTGATTTCATTTGCGGATTCTTCTATGCACTGCTTCCAAACTGGCAGTTTTTCTGGATGGCAGACGCGCTGGCCACCAGACAGGCGATTCCAGTATCATATCTGCTATGGGCTGGAGTTTATGTAATTTTCTATATAAGCTTCTGCAGCATGTGGGCGGTAGGAGTTTTCCAGTCACGCGAAATAGCCAAAGACTCCCGCTAATCTTTATTTTTTTTATCCTGACGGGGTATTCCTGAATGAATAACCGTATAGGGGCATTAACTATCGAACTTGAATACCCAACACGAACAGCCTATATCCAATAGAACAGCCCAATTTCAATAACCAATAACCAACAAGGAATATCCAATGTCCAAGTTTTAACAGCCTAAAACTTAAAACCAATACTTAATATCCAATATCCAACAAGGAATTTCCAACTGATGAAGGATAGGCAAAAAACAGTCATAGAGAGAAAGACTATTTTAAATATTGATTCAATCTTCAATCAGGCTTTCCCGGCTGCTTCAGGAAAACTGTGAGCTAATTATATTGTCTCAAGAGTAACACTGCCGGACGAGAGGCGGTTTTACCTTGAATATTGGATATTCCTTGTTGGATATTGGATATTCACAGATTTCAGTGAAGTCCCGTTATTTCTCTATTGGTTCCAGCGAATCCGCGTCAACTTCCACCGATGCGGACTGCCCCAATATCTCGACATTCACAGTTATCACTGTCTTGTTTTTGCGGTATTCAATTATTCCGGTGATTCCTTTGAACGGGCCGGTGCTGATCTCAACAGCTTTTCCGGCAACGAGTTCCGGTTTGATTACGATATCCTCTTTTAAAACCAGCTCTTCAAAAGCTCTTATCGCAACAAGCTCTTTCAACAGGGAAGCTTCACTCTTTTCTTCTATATTAATTTTATAAAGCACAGCATTGGATATAACAATCGTCCGGTAAATATCTTCGGACAACAGACAGAAAACATATCCGGGAAACATCGGCAGCATAAATTCCATGGTCCGTTTGCCATAGTGATGCAACTTTCTAAGCAATGGCAAATAACATTCAATACCGTGCGCGGCACAATACTCTCTCAGCTTTTTTTCCTGACGCGGCTTGGTTCTGACCGGCATCCAGCAAAGATCCGGGCAATGTTCAAAATTCATTTTTCGCAACTCTCCGATCATTTCTCATCCGGGGATCTGCCTCCCGGAACAAATTTAATATCATCACAAAAACCATCTCCGATAATCTTTTTAATCTTCATGATAAGCTGTTTTTTCACCGGCCCGTTAAGTTCACGCAACCAGGCACTGTGAAAAACTTCGACATAAACCACCCGGTTCTTAATATTAAGCGGCGAAGATACTGCCGCAATCTGCCGGCCTGAAATAAGTTCCCACTTTTCACAAAGTTTCATTATCTGTAAAGTTTCTTCAGACAATATTCCGCTTAAAATCTTTTCGGCGGTATCTCCTACAGACACCGGCCGCGGACAATATGCAACTATTTCCGTGTCTGCCCGGTTTTTGCCATACCAGTCACACAATACTTCATAAGTATTGTAAAAACTTTTTTTCATTTTTCCCATAATTTTCTCCAGGACGCTGACTAAAGTGTCAAAACACAATCATCGCGTATCAGCTCCAGCTAAAATCCGCAGAATCGTACCGGCAGCATGACCGTATGGAAGGCCAGTTTGAATGGTGCCGCAAATCCCAGTACCGTATTACGCACCCCGTCTTTAAAGTAGCCGAACGGCGCGCCAAGCGTAGCCTGAAGGACGCCAAGCGGCAGCCGGAATATATCTATCATATCCATCCCCATATCAGCAAACCCCTTCAGACCGCCTTTAAGCCCCTTTACAATATAAGGCTGTGCCTTCTCCGCGGCGGCTATTGCCACAGGAGCCAGCAGCGCAATTGTTATCGGGTCCATGGCTTTGGCCTGCGGCGCAGGAAAGAACATGAAAGCCAAACCAATCAAAATTATCAGCAATAGAGCTTTTCTCATCAGATATTCCATCATTTACATAATAAAACAAGGATGAATATAAACCGGAAAATCATAAAAACAATTAGATTTTTTAACCCTTTAAAATAAAATTACAATTGCCGGTCATATCCCATCTTCAAGCCTCCAGGCCGGATGGTATACTCTACACGGCTGAAAATTTAACATCGATTGCGAAGATTTTGAGAATGCTAATCCAAACTAGAAAGATCGCAACCACTTTGCGGTTATCATCTTGCGGCTGTCTTTTTCCGCTCATCATCCAGGCGATATTCATATCGCCAGTCAATCGGATCAAAAAAACAATCCACAATCCTGCTCGTCTATTTTTAAATTTTCAACCGTGCAGAGTATAAATAGCAACATCGTAAAAAATTATTAATTCTTTTTTGCTTTCTGCCAAAGTGTTTCCATTTCAGCCAGAGAAGCATCGGCAAGTGTTTTGCCGGAGGCTTTAAGTTCTCTTTCTATATACTGAAATCTGGTTTTAAATTTCCTGGTCGCCGCATTAAGCAAATCTTCAGGAGTGGCACGATCGCGAAATCTGATCAGATTCACCACGGAAAACAGCAAGTCGCCGATTTCTTCGTCCACATGCTCCTGTCTGCCGGAAGCCATCGCGGATTTAAGCTCCGCCACTTCTTCGTCGATCTTTTCCACTATTTGCGCTTCGGAACTCCAGTCAAACCCGTATTTAGCGGCTTTCCGCTGCACCGCCCGGGCGGTCAGCAGCGCCGACAGACTTCGGGGAACGCCTTCCAGAACGGACTCAGGCACTGCTCTATCCTGTTTTTCGCGCTGCTTTATCTTCTCCCAGACGACCACCACATCATCTGCCGACTCAGCCCGTGCATCACCAAAAACATGCGGATGCCTGCGAATCATCTTGCTGATTATACCGGCAAGCACATCATTAAAATGAAAATGTCCCTTTTCATTGGCGATTACGCAATTGAACACAATGTTCATCAGGAGATCGCCAAGCTCTTCGCAAACTTCCTCCGGATCATTATTGTCTATCGCATCAATTAGTTCAGCACATTCCTCCGCCAGATACAGCTTCAAAGTCTCATGCGTCTGCTGCCTGTCCCATGGGCAGCCGTCAGGGGAACGCAGTTTTTCCATTATTTTAAGCAGCGCCTCGGCGGAAACATCCGCCGGATTCTCTTTCTTATTCATAATTGCCCTTAAATTTAAGTGTAAATGATCGTGACGCCATCGCCGCCGGGAATATTCCACTCTTCCCCCAGCTCAAATCCTTTGATTGTTTTATTCGTGCTGAGGTAATCTCTTATCGACTTCCGCAATTTTCCATCGCCTTTGCCATGAATGACCATGACACTCCTGCCGTGGCGACCGCAACAGATTGCCCGGACTTTACTCACTGCTTCTTCGGCCTTCCAGCCGTGCAGGTCTATTTGAATGTCATAGTTAAACTTCATAAGTAATTCAATCCGCGCTGCGATGTTATAGCTTCTCTTTGTGTCAACTTTATAATATTAAAAAACTTCCCGCGAAGTTCAAGCATGATTAGTAAATAACCGCCTTAAAATTGACAAAATAGCTTTTTTTATGCTTTTTTAATTTTTATGGGGTTTCCCGACTTGCAAAAAAGCCGTTTTGAATTACATTTTGTACCGCTAAATAAAAGTGGGGGAGTAGCTCAATTGGTTAGAGTACCACCCTGTCACGGTGGATGTTGCGGGTTCGAGTCCCGTCTCTCTCGCCACTTATTTTTTAGCATTGTACCGCTTATAATAGCGGGGGAGTAGCTCAATTGGTTAGAGTACCACCCTGTCACGGTGGATGTTGCGGGTTCGAGTCCCGTCTCTCTCGCCATTTTTCTGCCTGCGAAACTTTTCCCCTGCATGATAAACACGAGTTTTTCTATTCGCGACAACACACACAACCAGCTATTCCGGTTGTGTGTGCGCAAGACGAACTGCAGACCGGCAATTCCTACAAGTAAGCATCCTTAAATTCTTTAATAAAGTGCATATTTTGAATTTCGGTTTTATCGCCGACTGTTTCATTGAATTTAAGCGCCTTGGCGTGACCGTCAACAAACAGATAGTTAGCCATGTCTTTGTGCCGGAGCTTGGACATGCCGCCTTCCCAGCCAGCGACGGGCGCATAACCATCATACCCCTGATGACTAAGCGCCTCGTCTCTTTCCGCGCCGGCAGGCAAATCTTCCCCGCCGCGCTCGCTGACAATGATATTGCGCGAAGTATTTTTAAGCTGACTGCTCTTTTTATCATAGCCATACATGCAGTTATACATATAACTTTGACGCTTATCAACATCCGCGTCAAAACCTGCGCGCACCGCCTGATCTCCTGGACACAACAGAAAATTACGTTTCATGCCGAACGGATAAAGATATTCGAACCATTTAACCGGATTTGTTTCTCCGGAAATGCCTTCTTCCCCCCAGGTTCCTCCATGGTGAATCGGCGGGAAGAACGATTGCCAGTCATTGCCGTAACCGGCAAAAGCCAGACCGCATTGTTTAAGATTATTCATGCATTGCGTGGCCCTGGCTTTTTCGCGGGCGCTGTTCAAAGCCGGCAGCAGCATTCCTGCGAGAATCGCGATGATCGCAATCACCACGAGGAGTTCGATTAAAGTAAAACCTCTAAGCATCAACGAGTTGCGACTTATCGGCTCTGCCTCATCGACCAAACCGTGCGTGCGGTTTTCCCTCACACGGCTTTCCCCCTGTTCTTCTTCGTTTAGCATT
>CAIPAT010000463.1 GCA_903863035.1 uncultured Lentisphaeria bacterium | reverse complement strand
CTGATAACGGTAAAAATACACCCCGGTGGCAGTTTTCTTATATACAGTTCCGGTTCCCAGCTTGATTGATTTTCCTTCCATATCTTGTACCTCATGATTTAAAGTATCGGATACGGCTGAATATAACCGCTATTTGGGGGGGGGCAAGTCAGAAATGGTACCAATGCCACCTATTTTGCCATTTTTTGAGCTTAAAATGGCGGAGAGGGAGGGATTCGAACCCTCGGTTGGATTACTCCAACGCAGGTTTAGCAAACCTGTGCTTTCGGCCACTCAGCCACCTCTCCGGACATAGAAATGTCGAGGAACAGTAAAATAATCCATAACGGCGGTTCATCAAATCAAAAAACGATTTTTTCTGCATTTTTTCTGCTTAAGAACCATATTTAAACCATCCATGACGGTCAAATCAGGAATTTTACCCCCGGCGCGGCGGATAATTCGCAGCTGACACGCTGCATTGTCTCCCGGTCTTGGAACGTTACAGAAATTTTATATGAAAGATATTTCCCGGCGGAAGATTCATTGCCTGCTTCCAATTTATCAGTAATGCCGTTTGCGGCTAAAACTTTCTCGATTTCGTTTTTTGCAGTCGGCATGGATTTTTCGGTAATGATCTTATAATGCCATGTAACCGGAAATTTCAGTTCCTGATTCATCATTTTATTTGCCGCAACTTGTTTTGGAACCGGTGCTGCGATGGTATTCCTGACATTTTTCACAGTTGCCGTTGCGGGCGCAGCTGGTATAAGGACACGGGCATTCTTTTTTAGAATCCTGTTTTTTAGTTTCAGCCATGATTGTATTTCCTTATGTGCTAACTTACCAGGTGAAACCCATATTGAAGTGAAAGCGCAGTTTTCTCGAAAGGTCATCCTGATTTGACAGGATCGGATAAGCCAGGTCGAGTTTTACCGGAGCATTTAAATACGGAACTTTGATACGCAGTCCGTAACCGGCGCCGGAGTTCATGCCGCTCATCCCCATACTGTATGAATTCTCCCAGGCGTTACCGGCATCAATAAAGATGGCCCCGCGGATAAAACTCCAGATTGGATGAGTCATTTCAGCCGTCAGGAGCAGCATGGTCTGGCCCCCGGTCGGGTCGCCGTGGTTGTCTACAGGAGAAACACTGCGGTACGGAAAACCGCGCAGGCTGTCGCCGCCGCCGAGAAAGTATCTTTCGAAGATCGGTGCCTGAACATTACGGTCGAAATCTGACAACGTTCCAATCTTGCCGCCCAGGTGGAAGACCAGAGCTTTTTCAAGCAGTGAGAAATAATAACTGTCCTTGCTTTCCAGGCGGTAGAAGTTGCTGCTGGAACCGATAACCTTGGAAGCAACAGCGCCGCTGGCATTAGTCAGGTAGCCGGATGTCGGTTCCAGCAGGCTGTCGCGGGTATCGCGGTTGGCCAGCAGCGAAAACTGGCTGACCCATTGATGACCGCCCTGGGATTTAAGATAATCAGATGCGGAATTGGCAATATCGTTGACATTGACCTGCTCAAATTTGTATCCGCCGGTAAGGCTGGTGAAATCATCGAATATTTTATGGGTCAGGGAGGTTTTGCCGCCGATTCTGGACTCATCCCAGTTATCGTATTCAACCTTGTTCGCATAGCCGGAAACGTCCAGGCGCAACGGCATGTCCATCAGCCATGGCTCGGTAAAATCAATATTCACGCCCTGGCGCTCGATACCGAACAATCCCTGCACTCTGAACCGCTGTCCGCCGCCATAGAAATAGTTCATCGGATCGGTGATGTCGAAATTGCTGTTGCCGACTTCCACCATACCGACCAGACTGTCAGTATCGGAGAAACCGCCGCCGACCTTGACTTTAAATGTTTCTTTCTCTTTCACGTCAAAATGAACGCTCTTCTGGCCGACATCGTCAGTACTGACGGCGACGGCTTTGACTTCTTCAAAATATCCCATTCCCATCAAGCGGGATTTACTGGCCTGAATGCGGTTTTTGTCGAGGGGGTCGCCGGGCTGAATCGCCAGTTCGCGGCGGATGACTTTATCCTTGGTGCGCAGATTGCCGGAAATGATCACGTCTTTGACTTTAAACTTTTTGCCTTCGGCGACGATAAAATCCAGATCAACGACATGAGTATTGAAGTCGGGCACGCGGACGACTTTGCAGAAAAAATCGGCATACCCCATGGATTCATAGAGATTGGAAATGCTGCTTTTGGATTCCTGCTCCAGCTGGTTGTCAAAAATCTTGCCGGGGTGGAGCTTGATCATCTTCATCAACTGGTCTTTCGGAAAAACAATATTTCCGCCTAAAGATATTTTACCGACATTATATGGTTTGCCTTCAAAAACTTTAAATTTAATATCAACATATTCAGCGTCTTCCTTCTGCTGCGTAACGGTAATATTTTCGACTTTGAAATCCAGATAGCCCTTGTTCCAGTAGAGTTCACGGATACGGGCTTTGTCGTTTTCCAGTTCATCGCGGTTGAACAATCCGAATTCCAGAAAACGGCTCAAGTAAGAATGACGGTTGGCGATTGCATTCTTCAGATCGTATTGCGAATAGACTGTTGCGCCTTCAAATGAAACATTATCAACTTTCAGCCGGAGATTTTCCTTGATTTCAAAAACGACGTTGATTTCATCTTTATTCACGGATTCCAGCACCGGAGTGATGACGGCGTCTCCATAGCCCTTGCCTTTATAAAAATCACGGAGTTTCTGGGTGCTTTCCCGCAGTTTGTTATCGTTCAGCGGCATATCGCCGGCAAGCGTAGTTTCTTTCTTCAGATCTTCAGTGGGAAACTTGAGGTTGCCTTTGAATATAATGGCTTTGATCCTGGGTTTGACACTGACCTTGATAATAACATCAACTTTATCCGGGCCCGCTTTCTTCGTTTCTGAAACGACGTCCGCGAAATAACCTGTTTCATAAAGCCGCTTGATGTCGGCATTCATAATATTCTCGTCATATTCCAAACCGGGTTTCTGCTGAACATTGAATGAGAGCATTTTTTCGGGGAACTGGTATCCGCCGGTCTGGACAAATTCCAGCTTGCCGATTTTTTCGCCGAAAACTGCAGGAGCAAGCAAAAATCCCGTGAATATTGCTATTAAAATTATTTTTCTGAATATCACTCTTCTACCGCTCCTTATTCGCTATATTTATTCAAATTTTTCAGGCGGACGGTCTTCATCGCCGAATTTGCTTTTATTGACAAACTCCATGCGATGCGGAAAGAACGACAGGTCAACCGTACCGGTCTGGCCGTTACGGTTTTTTTCCACTATCAACAGGGCATCAACCCCGTTTCTCATTTCTTCTTTGTTCAACGTTTTACTTTTAGTTTCCTCGCGGTCGCGGTGCAGAAATGCGACGATGTCGGCATCCTGTTCGATCGCTCCGGATTCGCGCAGATGGCTCAATTTCGGCCTGGCGGTGGGCCCGGCGGTTTTTTCCACTTCGCGGTTCAACTGCGCCAGCACGATGATCGGAATCGAAAGATCTTTGGCCAGACGCTTAATTCCGCTGGAGATGTCGGCAACTTCCTGCTGGCGGCTGTCTGTTTTGTCGCCGGAATGCATTAATTGCAGATAGTCAATTACAATCAGTTCAATTTTCTCCATCATCTTCAGGCGGCGGGCTTTGGCCCGCAGCTCGGAAATCGTCAGGCCGCCGGTCGGGTCAATAAATACCTTCGCATTTTTGAAGACATTTACCGCCTGGGTCAACTTCGGCATTTCGCTGGGCTTGAACGACCCGTCAAAAAAACGCGTTTCAGAGATCTGGGCTTCGGTACAAAGCAGGCGGCGGGTGATTTGTTCGGCGGTCATTTCCAGGCTGAAGAACGCGACCGGACGATGTCTGCTGCCGCGCAATGCTATATTCCGGATGAAATTCAGCGCCAGCGAGGTTTTGCCGATGGAGGGACGCGCCGCCAGAACAAACATTTCACCGGGTTTAAAGCCGATTACCAGTTTGTCCAGGTCAGGAAATCCAGTCGGGATGCCGACTTCGACTTCCTTATTGATTACTTTCATGACATTCTTGAATTCAGCCTCAATACTGTGACGGATTTCAATAATGTCTGATTTTGTGTTTTTGTTCCGGACGTCATAGATTTTGGTTTCGATTTCATCCACCAGTTCTTTGACATCAGATTCAACATCGTAACATTTCAACAGCGATTCTGAACAGACGTTAATCATGTTGCGCAGAACCGAAAATTCATGTACAATTCCACACCATGTTTCGATGTTGACGGTAGTCGAAATCGAACCATAGAGTTCGGCCAGAAACACTTCGCCCCCGATATCTTCGAGTTTGCCGTTTTTAGCCAGCTGGTGGGCAACGGAAATAAGATCAACACTCATTTCCGTATTATCGTATATCTCCTTGATGGCATTGAAAATCTCACGGTGGATATGCGAGTAGAATACTTCATCATCATGCAGAATTTCTACTGCAATATCCACACATGGATGCGGTTCCCTGAGCATTGCCGCGATCACCGCTTTTTCCGCATCAAGATTATGCGGCTGCGGCCGGTCTTCAGCAATTACCCCGGGAATCTTTTTTCTGTTCAGATGTTCTTTTTTATCTGCCATCACCGATTATGCACGCACTACCCAAACTTTCAATTTCGGCGTAACATCGTGATGAAGTTTTACTTCAATTTCAAATTTACCCAGCTGCTTGATGGGCTCTTCCAGTTTGAGCTTCAGGTAATCAACATGAAGACCAAGTTCCGCCAGTTTATCAGCAATATTTCTAGCGCTGACAGAACCGAACAGCTTGTCATCTCCTGATGCCTGCATTGGAATCGTAACATCGGCTTCCACAATTTTGAGGGCAAGAGCCTTGGCGGCTTCGAGTTCCTGCTTGCGGTGTGCTTCAATTTTTTCTTTTCTGGCAGCCAGAACTCTCAATGTTCCTGCGGTCGCTTTTGCGGCCAGGCCTTTCGGTACCAGGAAATTTCTGGCATATCCGGGGGCAACGTTGACTTCTTCTCCGGCGAGTCCCAGATTTTCAACGTCTTCGAGCAATATTAATTTTATTAACGCCATAACCTTATAACTCCTTAACTAATCAGCTTATAATACCAGGCTGATGATTCTGGCACGCTTGATGGCGACACTGAGCATCTTCTGATGCAGCAGACAGGTGCCGGTAATACGGCGGGGAAGAATCTTCCCTTTTTCGGTCTGGAACTTTTTCAGGGTTTCCGGATCTTTGAAATCAATGTAGTTGGCGCTGATTTCGCAAAAACGACAGATTTTCGGTTTGTTAACCCGTCTTTTGCGCCTTATTGTGTTATTCTTCTTTTCCATATTCTTTGTCCTTTTCTTGTTAATTATATATAAATAATCGTTTAAGATTAAAACGGAATGTCGTCTTCGGCTTCGTCGCCGACCTTAAATGCGTTGTCCGGCATGGGAGGAACACTTTTTCTCTGCGGCGGCTGATACTGGGACTGGGCCGGCGCCGACTGACGCGGCGGCTGATACTGGGACTGGGCCGGCGCCGACTGCTGATATTGCGGCGGTTCTTCACTGTAGCTTTCGGGTTCGTAAGCATCAGCCCCGGCACCGGCCTTGTCGGACTTATTCAGAAATTGAACAGTTTCCGCCACGACTCTCAGCTTGGATCTTTTGGCACCGGTGTCTTTGTCCTGCCACTGGTCAAGCTGAAGGCGTCCTTCGAGCATGATTTGTGCACCTTTTTCCAGATATTTCCCACAGTTTTCCGCCTGTTTACCCCAGACGACAATATCCACAAAACAGACTTCTTCTCTATCCTGACTGTTAACGCTGAACCGGCGGTTCATCGCCAGGCCGAATTCGCATACCGCCATTCCGCCAGAGGTGTAACGCAGTTCAGGCTGTCGCGTAAGATTGCCTAATAATAATACTTTATTCAGAGAAGCCATTGTTTTTCTCCCAAGTCCGGCCGGAACTATTCAAGCCGGATGTTTTTGACGACTGCCGGACGGTCATAGTTGATGATCATATTACGGACGACTTTTTCATCCAGATGGAATTTGTCGCGAATGACATCAATCTTTTCGGGTTTAATCTGGAAAATGTAATTCCAGTAAATCCCTGCTTTGCGCTTTTCGATTTCACAGGCAAACTGGTGACGGCCCATCGCAACGGACTCTTCCATTTTGCCGCCGAGTTCTCCGATAAGCGCCGCGAATTCCTTGGTGAAGGCTTCGCCTTCATCTTCCACTTTCCGGACATCCAGAATAAATATTGCTTCGTATTTTTTCAAAACCTATTCCTCCATGGTTTTAGTTTTTTCTCCGGCAACGCCGGGATTTTCTTTATTTTCTTCAACGCCAATTTCCATGCCGTTGAAACTGTTCATGGCCGCTGCGATTCCTCGCGATACTGCCATTATCACGGCATCGGCTGCCGCTTTGATAACTTTGTCAAAAACTGGTTGTTCACTGGCCGGGAACTTCGATAACACATGGTCTATCTGCTGTCCTCTCGATGCCCCCCCGATTCCAATCCGCAGTCTGGCGAATTTTTGCGACTCAAGACTGTTGATGACTGACTCCACTCCATTATGCCCGGCGCTGCTGCCGTCTTTCCTTAATCTGATCTTGCCCAGCGGCAGATCAACATCATCGTAAACCAGCATTATCTCTTCCGGCTGGAGCTCTTTGCGCATCACCAGTCCCGCGACGGACTTTCCGCTCAGATTCATGAATGTCATCGGTTTGAGCAATGTCAAGTTCTGACCTTTGAATCTGCCTTCCCAGTATATTCCGCTGAACCCCTCCTTTTTGTCATAGCTGCCAGGCAGCATTTTTAATAAGGCGTCAATTGCTTCAAATCCGGCATTGTGGCGGGTTTTCTCGTATTCCCTGCCGGGATTACCAAGTCCAACCACAAGTTGAATCCGGTGTTCTGCTGCTGACATCTGCACAAATCCTTTTTAACGCCTGGCTTGTCTTTATCCTGAACTTATTTCTTTTTTGCAGCAGGTTTGGCAGCAGCCTTCGCAGCAGGAGCCTTCGCACCGGCAGCAGCCTTGGCGGCAGGAGCCTTCGCACCGGCAGCAGCCTTCGCGGCAGGAGCCTTCGCAGCAGGAGCCTTCGCGGCGGCGGCAGGCGCAGCCTTGGCGGCGGCGGCAGGCGCGGCAGCAGTAGCGGCAGGAGTGGCTTCAGCAGTGGACGGCTTGATCATGTGGAATACCACGGCATCCGGATCGGTGATCGCGGTCACGCCTTCAGGCATTACCAGATCCTTGACGTGGATACTGTGATCAACTTCCAGTCCGCTCAGGTCAATGGTGATTGCTTCGGGCAGCGCTGCCGGCAGGCTGCTTACTTCAATTGAATGAAGCGGCTGTTCGAGGATACCGCCATGAGTAATACCGATGGACTCAACACCAAAGGCCGGATGAACCGGAACTGAGGCACGAATCTTTTCATCCATTCTGACGGCCTGAAAGTCAATGTGCAGAAAGACGTTTCTCAACGTGTCATACTGAACTTCTTTGACCAGCGCCATGCTTATGTCGGCGCCTTCTTTCAGACTGATCAGGGTAATATCCTGATTAGCCAGCGGTTTCCATTCATTCACATCAATCAGCACCGGGCGGCAGGCCGCTCCATGCATGTAAATGTTCGCAGGAACCATGCCGGCTTTTCTGGCGCGGCGTGAGGCGCATTTGCCGAATGCATCTCGCGACTTCACATTTATTTCATACTTCTTGCTCATACTTTCCCTTTCGTTTATTTTAAGGTTATCAGCTTTTTTATTATAAATTTCTAATTATTTAAAAAGAGAAGATACCGACTTCCCTTCATGAATCCGCTTGATCGCTTCGCCAAGCAGCGGGGCCACGCTCAATACCTTGATTTTCCCGCCCAGATCATCACTTACCGGAATGCCGTCTGTGGTGATAAGCTCTTCAATCGCGTCGCATTCCCGGATCCGCTTCTTCCCGTCTTCATTAAGCAGGCAGTGGGACACTGCCGCGTAAATTTTAGCCGCGCCTTCTTTTTTAAGCAGTTCGGCGGCGGCGCAGATGGTGCCGGCAGTCGAGGTCAAATCGTCGGTGATCGCGCAGATTTTGCCTTTAACTTCGCCGACCAGGTGTGACAATGCTACTGAATGGGCATTCAGCCGCCGTTTGGCGACAATTGCCAGACCGGCGTTAAGTAAATTGGAATACGCCATTGCCATCTTCACGCTGCCGGAATCCGGAGAAACCACAACCGCGTCATCGCCCAGTTTCTTTTTCAGATAGGGCGCCAGTACCGGACGGGCGTACAAATGGTCTACAGGAATATCAAAGAATCCCTGAATTTGCTGCGAGTGCAGATCCATCGCAATAATCCGGCTGGCTCCGGCCACGGTCAGCAGATTGGCCACCAGTTTGGCGGTGATCGGAACGCGCGGCTTGTCTTTGCGGTCCTGCCGGGCGTAGCCGTAAAACGGCAGCACTGCCGTAACTCTGGCGGCGGACGCACGCTTCGCGGCATCCAGCATAATCAGCAGTTCCATCAGGTTTTCATTCGGCGGCGCACAGGTAGGTTGAATAATGAAGATGTCGGCACGGCGGATATTTTCTTCGAACTGAACGAAAATCTCGCCATCGGGGAAACGGGTCAGATTGACTTTGCCTAGCGGCGTTCCCAGATATTCTGCGATATCTTTGGTCAGCTTCGGATTCGCTGAACCCGAATAGATACAGATGTTGTTTGACATCAGAGTCATCCTTATTTTTCCAGTTTATCCTTGATTCAACCTGTCGCAATGCCAGGATGATCAGGCAGCCGGAAACCGGATGCTGAGTCCAAACCTTGCGGGCATGTCCAGTTCAAGCCGGACAAAAATCCTTACGGATTAAGGTTCAATCATACAATTATATGAATTAATTTTAATTCAGAATCTTTTAAAATAGTCCAACTTTCCCTAATTGCAAATCCCCCGATGAGTTTTATCCAAAAGAGTTTACAGCATCTTGCTTATCGGGAGCGTTGTCCTCATGGCTAGCGAGCTAACCCGATATGAACTCTTTCCAACACCCAATATCCAGCCGGCGAGAAACAAGCATCAGCAATACAAAGTTTGACTGCAATCTATTACTAAAATTCTCTAAAAAAATCCTGAAATAACTGAGTGCCAGGCAGCGAAAACACTGAAAAATATGTTTGACCCCGATTTTACAGAGTACCGCAAGCATCTTGCTTGCGAAAGCCTTCAAGCTGGAAGCTTGAGTTACTTTACCCCGGCAATACTACTGCTGAAGTTCTCTAAAAAAATCCTAAAATAGCTTATCCATAAGCAACGAAAACACAAAAGCTAAAGTTTTGTACCCGATGGTCCAATAGTCAATTATGAATTGTTAAGCTGAAAACTATGCTGTTAAATTCCAGTGCTCGTCACATAGTTCCGGCTGAATCAATGATTTTTTCAAACTGGTCATTAAGTATTTGAACATACGCGAACCTGGTTTCAATGATTTCCTCAATCATCGCATCCGGCATATATTTGCCCATGACCGCGTGAAGCTTTTCCGTGATTGCGGCTATTTTCTCCCTGGATATTCTCACCCCGTCCAGATAATTCCGCTTTATCTTATTCGTGACCTCACCCCGCCGATAAGCCGGGTACAATGTCATATCGGCTTTGAAGCAGTAATCAATATATTCCTTGACTTTCTCCAGCTCTGCCATTAATTCCAGAATTTCAACAATATCCCGGTTCCGCCGGACCAGATTCATCGAGGAGGCAAAAATCTTTCCGGCCTTTTCCGGCATCGTATCCAGACATGCGGCGGCATCAGCCAGCATCGGCATGTCAACGCCGAACGCGGCTTTGGCAAACCTTTTATTGAAATCAGCGGAATCCACAGGGACTCCGCGCCAGGAGCTTTCCGCAAATATCGCAATCAGATAGAATAATGACGGAATAAAGCCTTCGGACGGGGTCTGGCATTGCGCCCGTGTCCAGAGCGTGCAGATGTGACCGTCAAGCCGGTAGTCATTAATCACTTCCGCCCAGCGGTTGAGGTTCATGATACGCGATGCCTGGTCATCAACATCCGGACGGGCCAGGTGAGTGATCCGCACAGCAGACGCGGCCAGCACCCTGGTTCCGCAGTCCTTGAACCGTGAAACGAACTCTTCGTTCACTTCGCGGTACTGCCAGACGCAAAGCGCGGTTTTCTTCAACAGGTCATTGCATTCCTCCTGACTGTGTTTGCGGAAAACATCATCCCATATCAATACTTTTTTACCGTGTTCCCGCAGATAATCCGCCGCCTGCTCCACATGCCGGATATACATCTGAAACCTGTCATGTCCATTGCATTTGGAGCATGGCAGATCCAGGTCAATCTCATCCGCGCCGATATGAAAGTATTCATCGTTCCGGTGCAATTTCAGCAGTTCGTCCGCCATCTCCTTCCACACGGTAAAAGAACGTTCAACCGACGGACATATCTGGTAACTGGAAGCGCCGTCACCTTCTCTTAAGTCATGATATTCGCGATGTTTCAAAATATAATCCCAATGCCCGTAGCACTGCAATTTTGGAATTACCCGGATAAAACGGGCGTGACACAATTCCAGCAGCGTCTTTATCTGCTCTTTGGAATATGCCATTTCCGGATGGGCGACTGCCGGATGCGAGTCATAGCGTATTTTATCTTCATACTCCAGCATGATGCTGTTGATTTTCAGCCTGGACATTTTTTTAATCAATTCCAGCAGATATTCGAATTTCGGCGTCATCCCCTTCAAGTCAATATGCAGACAACGCAATTCCAGCGCAGGCCAGTCCGCAATTGTGCCGCATTCAATGGAGTCGTTCTCCGCCAGCTGGCACAGCGTCTGCCAGCCGTGAAAAAATCCGGCCCCGGAACAGGCTGCAAGCTCAATGTGATTATTGCTGATCCTCAATACATAAGCATCCTGCCGTCCGGAAGGCAGCAAATCAAATACCGAATTCCCGGCGGCATCGTCCACCACGCCGAGCCGGGCATAAAACCCCGTCTCACGGCTCGCAATTTCCCAATTTATCTGCCGTCCGGTGAATAATGTGTAATCCTCCTTTACCGCCGCCAGAGTTCCGGCGGAGAAAGTCCCGGCTATTATTCCGGACTTGAATTCCGCCGGAACAAAATACCTTTGTTCTGTATTCTGTGAAGATTCAAATTTTCTAATATCCGGCAGCAGTTTCATTCTGATATTACTTCCCGGTTTTTGTCTGAAGCTGCATAATCAATTTTGCAGCTTCATCGCGCGTTGCGTCCGCCATTAAGGTGTCGTGAGCATGGGATACCGACACTTTGTACGGACCTTCCTTCAGCAGTTTTTCCGCATCCCGCACCAGTTCCGGCGCGACGCCCGCAGTTTTCGCAGCGGCCGCAACATCCGCCAGTTTCGCCATATATTTCAAGTCGGCATTGCCGATGCGCAGACATTCAAACCGCACCGAGGTAATGCAGTCGTCGAACGAGCGGTATGCCACTCCGCCGAACGGATCAGTTTTCCATGAACCGACGCCGTAGTGTCCGCCGGGACCGACAAGCAGATAGAACAGCGCGATCGTGTCCGCGCCGTAATTAAGTCCGGTCCAGGCATGACGCCGGTAATAACGGTACAAATCCGCCCGCATATTGGTATCGCAATAGTAGAACCAGACATGTTTTTGCGCAACTTTTAACCGTTCGTAAAATTGCAGATACTCCGGACGCGCCAGATAATCTCCCCAGAAACACCAGTCTTCCACATACGGCACTATCTTTTCCAGAATATCTACCGGCTGCATGCTGGCGCCCAAAGTCAATTGCAATCGCATTTGCGGCGCCGCCTCTTTCGCCAGACGGCAGGTCTCAACAACCGCCGCATCATCTGTCCGGTGCGGTTCGTCCCATATTTCCACCGAATAATCAGCATCGGACACGCCATTGCGCCGCATGACGTCAGCCACACCGCGAATCCAGCTCTGCCAGGCGCGTTTCCACTCCGGGGAACCGTATTTGAATTTATTTTTTGCATGTTCTTTCAGGAAGACATTATAGGCGGAGAATCCGATCATGAACTTGATCTCTTTTTCAACTCCGTATTTCTGCGCCCAGTCTCGATAATCCTTAAGCATTTTATCCATTTTCGGCAAACTGGCGTCAAACAGCGAGCCATCCGGCTTGAACTTGAAATCAAAATACCATGGGGATATCTGAAAATTCCGGATATCATGCTCAACCATCGCTTTGAAGAACTGTTCATTCACCGCCCCCCGGAACAGCATCAAGGGAATTGCCGGTGCTTTCGACAATTCAAACGGCAGAACTTCCAACTCCAGCGGCATATCCAACATCGGGCCTTCATATTTCCATCCCTGCTTCTGAACATACTTCGCCGGTTCATTCAACGGAATAATCCGAATAAATCCGGTATATTTTCCCGGCTTTACGCCGCGGCAGTCGAAAATAGCCCACACGGCACCGGATTCTCTGGGCGGTACTAATACAGTATAGGATGAATCCATCGGTACCAGCGGATCAAAACGCTGCCCGTGTTTAGAGCCGTCGCCGTCTTTCACCCGGACTCCGCGCAGCAGTGTAATTTTATCCGCCGGAAAATCGTCTCCCGCCTGACCGCCCAAGCCGGGCTGTTCAATCCCGTCTTCAAGTTTCTTGAAAATGATCACGCGATATTCTTCCGCGCCACCGGTCAAATTAGTTACTGCCAGCGGCAGCGGTTTAAATTCATTGACTGCACTTCTGATAGAAATTATATCCTGCGTTTTAGTTATCTCCTCCGGCAGCAGCGGAATAGTCATATCAGTAACCGGAGAAATCGCGGACAACACAAATTTGCGGTCGCCGGCCTTGAGATATTTTATCTGCGCTTTAATTTTCTCAACACGGTAATAAACACTCTCCATCGCTGCGGAAGACATCCCCGGCTTATTGATCTTTTTTAAAGCCTCAGCTTCTGTCAGCGGACTTTTCCGTCCATCGCTTTCCGGCAATGCCGCCAGTTCAGCATCAATATCTTTCAGCGCGGTATCAACACATCCTTGGAAAGAACCAATTACCAGCCTGCCGAAACCTTTCCGGTTGTGAAAACTGCCGTCACCCCACGACCAGGAAGACAGTTCCTTTTCCGGAGTACGCTGCCGACAGAGATTAAATCCGACAATCGTGCCGTCGGCAGGCGCGGTATTCCAGCCTAACAGCGTGAAGGGGATCTTTATTTCCGCAGTCCAGCCCTCTGCCGTCTTGTCTACTTTCGCCTCCCATTCACCATAACGTTTAACGTCTGAACTGCCGCCAAACCCCATCCAGCGGCCGCCGCCAGCCGCTACCACAAATTGACTCAAATTGCGGTCGGCTATAACCGGATCAAAGAATATTTCTATGACATCATCTTTCCAGACGTTCTGACCTTCCCCGGATACCGCGGCATGGAGTTTGTCCATCGCCGGTTCCTGACATTTAATGCCAAGCCAGAGAGCATTGTCCGCCGTCAACGCCACAACCTCAGTACCGGTTTTCGCCGGCTTGCCGGAGACAAGATCGACAAATCCGCTGGCTTTTACCGCGCTGTTCCAGGCCGGGTCATCCAGCTTACCGTCCAGCTGCGGGGCTGAAGCCGCTTTTGCGGCCTCAAATATTTTCTTTTGCAGGGATTTATCCTGTACTGCCGCCGTTTTGGCACTCCCTGCATCAAGCAAATCGACCTGCTCTTCAATATTCACCTTGTCTATCAGCAGATATTCGCCGGGACTGTCCGGCAGATCTTTATCCGCCTCACTGCCCCAGATGGAAATATACAGCGCCGCCCTTTTGGCATCCGCCCCGGTCTTGAAAGTTCCTTTATAACAGACCCATTCCGGCTGAATGCGCACCACGCCAACATTGGATTTGAGTTTTTTCATATCTTTATAATAATCACCGCCTACCCACTCCGTCGCGTTAATAAACGCCCGCTTGACCGTACCTTTCAATTCAACGGAAAACTTGTAGATAGTATTAGGTTTAGCGGGGAAGCCGGCAAGTCCTTTTTCGCCGCCGGCCACAATACCGCAGTTAACGCTTTTCTGCCCATTTTTGTTAATGATGTAACTGACAATTTCCAATTTGCCGCACTTGTTCCAGGTGAGGTCTTCGGTGAATTGGGAAAACTTGTAGCAATCCGCCTTGCCCTCCATGCGGAATTCCGGCACCAGCGCCGAATCAATATCGCTGTTCTGAATTAAATTCCCGCCGAATCCGGCAACGGCCCACAGCACTAATATGCCGCACAATATCTTTTTCATATAATTCCCGCTTTCATGGATTTTTATCGCAAAATTCTCAATAGAAGATAAACTCTTTTTGCGCCAGTCCGCGTTTCGCGCTTACCACATGCCCGTCAACAAACAGAAAACTGGCATTGGAATCGTGAGTAATAAAATTTATTCCAGTATACCATTCAGTTCCCCAGCGCTGAACATAATAGTAGCCGCTTGCCGTAAGAATCCCGTCACCATTGATTTCATTTGCGCCGGTGGTGTCTGCGAATGCAACCGTCTGCGACGGTTTCCTGACCTGTTTGCGGTTAAACCATCCGGTGGCTGGATAGGTACTGGTAAAATTCAACGCCTGGTTATATGCATAATCAATAGAATTGCCGCCATATCCGGACGGATTTCCAGGACAATCCAGCAAGGTGTTTTTCCAGTAATCTCCGACTTTATACGGAATTTTCAGGTAATCGTGGACAAACGGATGAGAATCCTGATACCATGTTTTCTGGGTCGCAGCATAAGGGGTAACCATGTAACGGCTGAAGAAAAAATCCTTCTGGTCATCCAGATACATACTCAGATTCACGCCGATCTGCTTCAAATTGTTCAAACAGCCGGTTTGTTTTGCTTTGTTCCGTGCTTTACCCAGCGCCGGCAGCAGCATTGATGCAAGAATTGCAATGATAGCAATCACCACGAGGAGTTCGATTAAAGTAAAACCTCTAAGCATCAACGAGTTGCGACTTATCGGCTCTGCCTCATCGACCAAACCGTGCGTGCGGTTTTCCCTCACACGGCTTTCCCCCTGTTCTTCTTCGTTTAGCATT
>CAIPAT010000462.1 GCA_903863035.1 uncultured Lentisphaeria bacterium | reverse complement strand
GATTTAACAGGGATTGACAGGATTAAATTTTGCGAATGCCGGAAGCGGAAAACGGCATAACAGTATGACAGTTTAACAGCAAAACTGTAATACCGTAGAACTGGGAAACCGTAGAACTGATTTAACAGGGATTGACAGGATATGCAGGATAAGAAAGGGTAACTTCATCCCGCAGGCGCATGAAGGAAAACCCGGGAACGCCGCTCTCCGCAGCGGCTTTATGACTTTCGCCTTTGGCGACTAATCCCGCGACTGCGGGACCGTTGGATCACGCCCGGCGGGCCGCCGGTGGCAAGTAACTGGAAACGAGATTTTGTTTGCAGGGTACCCTTGAACTGAGCTGCATTTGCGGCTCAGTTCAAGATGATGACGGATAGTAGTACGAAACTCACGAAAAAAAATGATAATACCTTTGCTCAAATGGTCTCTATCGACTCGGAGTGCAAGGAGAAGTTCTGAAATGCTAAAGTGGAGCAAAACCGTCCTGCTCAAAGGGTGTCCAAGTGTCCAGGATGAAACTTTGCCCTGCTGGAAAAGAACCTTTTCTGGTGTATATTGAGAAGAATTATTTTAAGACATGGAGTTTTTATGCCGAAAGGAATAATTTTTCTTGCAGACGGGATGGGCGACCTCCCGCTGGATGAGCTGGGGGGTAAAACTCCGCTGGAAGCAGTGGATACTCCGGCCATGGACGCTATTGCCGACAGAGGCGCCAGCGGTACTTTTCTGACCCTGCCCGAAGGACTGCCAACCTCTTCCGACGTGGCCAACATGTCGGTACTGGGTTTTTATCCGGAACATAATTATCCGGGGCGGGGTCCGATTGAAGCTGTCAGCCAGGGAATTTTATTGGGACCGGATGATATTGCGTGGCGCTGCAATCTGGTCACAGTCTCTCCAGAGGGCATTCTGGTGGACTATTCGGCCGGGCACATTGACAACGAAATCTCTGTCCGCATCATGGCCGGTCTCCAGCAGGAATTAGGCAGCGGGAAAGTCAGCTTTTACCCTGGCGTAAGCTATCGCAATCTGCTGGTGCTGCACGGCAGCGAATTTTCCGATAAGGTTGATTATTTTAAACCGGATTCGTCGCAAGGAATGCATCTTGATGAACTGAAGCTTTCGCCGCAAGCCGGCGATGCCAAAGCGGTTCACACCGTCAAATTTCTGGAAGACCTTTTCGCACGGACTGCCGGTTTTCTGGCATCGCATCCGCTTAACCGCGGCAAGGCGGCTCCGGCATCCCATATCTGGCCCTGGAGTCCCGGGCGCAAGCCGTCGCTGCAGCCGTTTTCCGAGCGCTATTCCGGGCGAACCGGGGCGGTGATCAGCGCGGTTGACGTAATTAAAGGACTGGGCAAATGCGTCGGAATGGACGTAATAGAAGTTCCCGGCGCAACCGGATTCGTCGATACCAATTACGCGGGAAAAGTTGAAGCTGCGCTGCAAGCCTTGAAAACACATGATTTTGTTTATCTTCATGTCGAGGCAATTGATGAATGTTCTCACATGGGCGATCTGGCGCTGAAAATGCAGGCAATTGCTGATTTCGATTCCAAAATCGTAGCTCCGGTCCTGAAAGCGCTGGAAAACGAACCTGTAATTTTCGCGGTGCTGCCGGACCATCCGGTGCCGATTGAACTGCGCCAGCACACTACTACGCCGGTACCGGTCGCTATTTGCGGACCGGGCATTAATTCCGACAGCATCCGCTGCTTTACCGAAAAGGAAGCGCTGAAAGGGCGTCTCGGGCTGATGAAAGGTGATCAACTGATGCGCATGGTAATGAGCTTAAACTAAAGGCGGCTATGACAGATCCGGATCACAGCAGAAGCAAAAAGAATTTCCTGGCAGCTGCCGCGCTGTTCATTTTGGCGCTGTATTTTACCCGTGACGGAGTTTTTCGTCCGCTATGGTTTGACGAAGCGTTGACGGTTATGAATTTCATGGCGCTGCCCGGTCCGGTGGAAATCTATCATAACTATGTTATCCCCAACAACCATATCGTATATACGATTTTGCTTAAATTCTGGTCGTATGCTTATCAGCCGTTTATTGCGTTTGACGTATATCTCCGGCTGCTTTCGCTGGTCATTACGCTGACCGCCTTCGGAATCATGTTCTACCGTTGGAAAAAACATTGCGGGATCTGGCCGGCTGCACTGGTCTGCGCCTGTTTCGCATTCGCGCTGCCATTCGGAATTTATTCCGTTGCCGTGCGGGGATATATGCTTAGTTTTCTGCTGGTCGTCATGGCGCTGGAAGCTGCGCGGTCATGGATTGCCGGGCCAAACTGGAAAAGCGGAACTGCTTATTTCATAATCAGTCTGCTGGCGGTCGGCACAATCCCTTCGAATATTATTGCTCTCGGCGCCGTAGTTTTATGCTTTGCGGGATTTCCGCTGAAAAACCGGAAATTCATTACTCGTTTCGTATTTTTGGCAGTAATTCCGCTGGTGGCGCTGGTGCTTTTTTACTTCCCTGTCTCCAAAGGGGTTGCCAGAGTAATGGCGCTTAAAGAAGGCTGGTATAATGGATTTGCGGCAATGACTGCGCTTTATTTGTCGTGGGCTGTTTCGTTTCTGCCAGTTATTATTGCCGTAATTTTTGCCGCGCCGCTGGTATTGAAGCGAAAGAATTCGTGGCAGAAAGCTTTGATTGCTGTTTTGATTCTATTGCTGCCTGCACCATTTTTCTTAATTATTTCGCCTGCACCGTTTCCAAGAGTTTTTTTCTCTGTCTGGCCGGTATGGATGTATTTGCTTTGCTGCGGACTTGGACATTTGTTTGCGCTGGCCAGATTAAAGAAATATCGGCTTGCGGCAAAGCCGTTGCTGCCTCTGGCTCTGCTTGCAGGTGCGGTTTTTGCCTGCGGGATGGCGCAGCAGGAAATTAAAGAATATCTTTCGGCAAAATATGTCGGACAACAGGGGCTGGATGATTTTTTCTATCCATACTATATGAAAGACAGTTTTAATCCGTTTGACGCGGTCAAATCGCTTCAGGTGCAGGGGGCGGCAGAGGGAACCGCTAAAATCTATGTCAGCTTTAATGCAGATCCGTATTCAATTATTTTTTACGGGAAAATGCTCGGAATACCTGCGGAGGTATGGAGTTTTGATAATCCAAGAGGAAATGTGTTGTCGCTGGAAAATAACTGTCAGCGGGCAATTCTTACCGGAGCCGGAGATGAAAATACATTTCTCGGGCGGTTTAAAGGAAAAGCTATTGAGCCGGTATCTGCAGGCAACAGCTTTCAGCGCATATATTTGATCAGAAACGACGACAGCGCCAAGCCTTAACGGAAGATTATTATTGCCACAATTGCAATAATCATAAACACGACTGCCAGAATAGCCATTACGGTAATTTTCTTACGGCGTTTTTCATTCCGCAGCTTGTTCATGTTGCCCTGCTTTAATTGACCAAGCACGGTTTTCATGGACGACAGCGTTGACCTGACCGTATTGCGTACTTTGCTCTCCCGTTTGGCCATAGCGCTTTTCGGGATTTGATTCATCACATTTCTTACTCTAATCTCTGTAAGATCTTTATTTGCCATTTTCCATCCTTAGTACAATTCTTGTCAGGTAATACTTGAATATGGATACACTGGCAATTCCTTCATATTCAATTCTCTGTCAGTAATATAACACGGGAATGGGCTAAATGCAAAAAAATAGCAATCCTGACTGAAAAAGGCGAAAAAGAGTTTAAAAGTATGGCTCCCTATTCTGCCGACGGCGCCGTTGTTTTTAGCGGCGGGTTCAGCCAATAGGTAAATTGGTCCATTGCATTATCGTTTGTGAAAAACTCAAATTTCAACAGATACCGTTTGTTTTTCATATCCGGTGGCAAGTTCAGCTTGACCGTTCCTGGTTTCAGCGGTGAAATTCCGGCAAATTCTTTATTTTTGTTCATGATCATCTTGCCTTCAGGAGAATTCAAGGTCAAATCAAGCGAAATTCCATCCATGTCCCTGGATGGCAGATAATCAATAATTACTTCGGTAGAATCTCTTACGTCCATATTTCTTATGGAATAAATTCCGGAGTCGGTTACTCTGGACACGGACTCCATGCCTTTGCCAAAAAGGAGAGTCCACTCCCACTCGATACGTTGTTCCGGCAGCACCTCGATTTTGATTACTGGCTCAATGCCGAAACTATCATTGTCCTTCCAGAAAATAATTTTGGAAATAAGACTTTTGGTAAGGATTGCGAAAACCCCATTTTCGCCGATGCCGCCAGCGGCGACCCAGCGTTCTGCTTTAGAAAGCCGGTCTTCGTTATATTCGGTATATTTCATCATTTTACTGACAGAAATCGGATCTGAATTAATGGAAGCAATTTTCTTGTCTCCAACACTGAAAGATCTTTTAACCGGAATGGATATCCAGGATTTCGGCGTCAGCGCGTCATAGCCGATATTGAAGAAAGGGCGCGGCGACACGGTAGTGGTTAAAGTCTCCTTGCTGTTATTAAATAATATTCCCTTGACTGAAATTTTTGAGGAATCGCCGAACTTGGTATCTATGCGCAGCTTGTAAGACCTGTCTTTTGAAACCTGGACATCTTGAGAAAAAGATACGATGATCTCGCTATCGCTGTCTTTTTTTTCTATGTTGCTTTGCCATGGCTGGAAAGCTGTTGCGGGAAGGGGCTCGACAGTGTCCTTTTTCTGTTCAGCCGGGGTTTCTTTCGGTGCTCCTGCCTCCTCAGTTTTTGCTGTCTGGTCAGCCGGAGCGAAAATTATCGGACCAAAAACTTGCGTAAGGCCGAATTTAACTCCGTTTTCGCTGACAAGATATCCCTTTTCGCTGCCGCCAGGAGTGATTTCTTTAAACCATCCGCCTCTGGATACGCCAGGCGCAGACAGATCCAGCGATTTTGCTCCCGGGTTTATCAAGACCGCGGTATAATATTTATTGGCAATCACATAGTCCAGACTGCCGTCTTTGTCAACATCCGTGGTTTGAATTGTTACGGCAGATGCCTGACAGGCAGATAAAATTCCAGCCAGAGCAAACAGATAAAATTTGAAATCGTCATATATCAATTTTCTCATAGACCGCTTTCCATATTTTTAATACATAAAATCATAGCAGTAATCAGGCATTATCTAAATTTTATATCATCATTATATTTTAGCACAAAAAGTCGAAAGATGCTTCTTTATTTTGTAAAAAAAGCACATTTGATTAAAATATCTCTCTAAATGATTACTTAATGAACTGGTTTTAATCAATAAAGACTTGAAAGAAACCTTACTTTGCATTTTCTATTGCTTTTGCGGCTTCTCTTAGAAGCTTTATGAACTTTCCCAGGCCTTCAAAAGTTTTAAATCCGGAAATTGCGATTGCCGCATAAGCCGGCTTGCCGATATTTACCGCCAGGCTGAGCTGATTTTTATGCTTTACCATGGCCAGCTTTTTCTTTCTGATTTCGTCAAGCTTGCGAAAAAGTTCCGCATCAGCCTGTTCATGAAACAGAGCGTTGACATCTTCTTCCGGCAACTCGGCCAGTAGCGACATGCCGATGCTGGATTCCAGCGCAGGATAAAGCGTCATTCCGCCTAAACCGCTTTCAACAGGCATTCCGCCTGAATTATAATAAAGGTAACAGACTTTATCTTTCCACAGCACTCCCAGCGCAACCAGATAGCCGTGCTTGGCCAACCGGTCAAGATGGATGAAAGAGTTGCTCAAAAGTCCTGACGCCGCCATGCTTTGTGCTGCAATGACGTGCATACCGGAGCCGACAGCGTACCGCCTGGATGATGTCCGGTAAGCCAGTCCCAGATATGCAAGCGTTTTCAACAGCCGGTTAACCCGTATCGGACTGAGTTCAAGCTTTCTGGCGACCGCCAGTCCGGAAACTGGTTCCGGACTCATGGCCATTTCCTGAAGCACAGCCAGCCCGTCAACCAGTCCATATACTATTTGTGACGGTATTTTATTCATAATCCATGCTTTTGTTTTTTCTGCCATTCCGTCCATTTTTGTTTGTCGCTACCGAAATCCTCCCCGGTGATTTCCTTGAGATATGCCGCCGCCGCTAAATTCAATTCACGGTCCTTGGTTTCCAGTGTATTTATCAGAAATTGAATGGCCGGTTTTTCAAATTTAGCCATTGCTTTAAGGCTGGTCAGCGCGGTTGAGTGGCTGTTTTCTTTGCTGCGGTTGAAAATATCTTCCAGTACTGGAATGACGGACGCGTCGCCGGTACGGCTGAGAGCTTTCGTCAGTTCAGCCTGAACCCGCGTACTGTCTTCATGACGGGCCAGCACAATTAAATCCGGTACTGATTCTTTATCCTGAAGTTCCCCCAGAATATAGACCGCCTGTTCGCGGATCAGCGACTCCGGATCGCGCAGCAGGCAGCGAATATACGTCAAATCCGGAGCTTGCTTCGGGGCGAGCAATACTATTGAACGGGCAGAGATCCGTCGAACATTATTTTCTCTATCCGTCAGACTTTTGACCAGTTCCGTCATCGCGCCGCCTTCGCCGAGTTGTCCCAGGTCGTACGCTGCGGCAGCACGTTCTCCGGCGTCATGAGACTGAAGTTTCTTCAGCATGGCTTCCAGCGGCGCGGGCGCTTTCTGCCGACCGGAATCGGGGGTGTCGTTAATAAGGTCCATCATAACTTTGTTTCGCTCGGCCTCTTTCATCTTGATGTCAGCAATTTTTTCATAGGCTCTGCCGACGGCCTCTTTGATTCCGTAAAAACTTAACACCTGATTAGGTTGCCGGATTTTAGCTAACGCTTTGGCGGCAGCCTGGGCGACTTCACGGTTCTCGTCCGCATACAGCGCCAGGATATTTTTCATTAACGGATTGATCAGCGAAATCTTTTCACTCAGGGTTTGTATTGCGGTAATCCGGAGTGACGGCGTGAGATTACGGTTGTCGGCAATGCTGAACAATGCGGGAATCACGGTGGCACCGACAAAGAATTTCAATGCTTTTACAGCTTCCGTCCTGACTGGAACAGAAGCTGTGGCATTTGCGGCAATATCGGTTATCCTGTCTGAATAGTCCTGAATGCCAGTTTTTTTGACGCGTTCAATAACTCCTGCGGCATTCAGGGCCGCAACCTTATTTACATCCGTCGTTTCAGATTTTTCCGCTATCGCCAGTAAATCAGGAATGGCTTTTTCGTCACCGAATTTAACCGATGCGCCAATCGCGGCGGCGGCGGCGTCAGAATTTCCCGAATAACATCTGCGGAATAAGCGGAATGCAATTTCCCGCTGTTCCGGCTTTTTAATCTTTTGCTGTTCCAGACGTATGGAAAGATCTTTGACGGCTCCAATCTGACGGATCGGATCACCGCTTTTTATCGCGTCATCAGCGATTTCCAGATATGACGGACTGCTGAAAATCAGCCATCCGGCAATTATCGCGGCGATTACCAGCGGTGATGCCAGCACAGTTGCGAGAACTGCCGGTTTGCGCCGGATTTTGCGCCAGAGACGCGTGTGGGCAGGAATAGGCCGCGCCGAAACCGGATCGCCTTTGAGATAGGATAAAAGATCAACCCTGAGGTCAATGATGTTCTGGTATCTGCGGTCAGGGTCTTTTTCCAGACACTTCAGGATAATATTCTCCATATCCCGTGACACCGCGCCGGGCGCGATAGTTTGCGGACGAACAGGTTCGGTATTAACGACCAGGCTGATAGTTTCAAACGCGGTTTCGCCGTGGAACGGTTTTTTGCCGGTAAGTCCTTCATATAAAAGCACTCCCATACTGTAAATATCACAGCGGCTGTCTATAGAGTGAGTCTGCCCCTGGGCCTGCTCCGGACTCATATAAGCGGGCGAACCGAAAACCGCACCGGTAATTGACTGAATTGACATGCTGGAGGTATCTTTGGCCAGCCCGAAGTCCATCAGCACCACGCGGCCGGTCTGCTTTTCCAGCATGATATTTGCCGGTTTCAAGTCCCGATGGATGATTCCCCGGTCATGCGCCGCCTGCAGTGCGGAGCAAACGGCGGCCATGTGCTGGATAAAGACATTTTCTGGCATTTTCTGAGAAGACAGGAAAATATCCTGAAAAGAGTTTCCGTCAATAAAATCCATAGTGAAATAAAATTGACCGTCAAGTTCGCCCATTTCATGCACCGCAATGATATTCGGATGTTTCAAATTGGCGGCGGCCCTGGCTTCCAATAGAAAGCGTTTAATCGCAACTTCGGTGGCTCCTTCTCCCTGAATCATCAATTTTAAAGCGAGCTCGCGCTTCAAATTAGGATCGAAAATCTTGTAAACGATACCCATGCCGCCGCGGGCAATTTCATTCAGTATCTGGTATTTGCCGAAAATTGAACTTTTCCCGCCAATGCCTTTGCTGTTTTTAGCCGCGGCATGTTTACCAAGTTCCTCTATAGAAGTATTCGTCAAAACGACGGTTTTATCTTCTGGAGATACCGCTTTAGCAGACGGCGGTATCTTGAAAACGTTATTTTGAGCAGCTACGTCATTTTTGCTTAGGCGCTCAATTGCCAGTCCGATTGTTTTGTCAGGCGGACTTACCGACCGACCCGGCATTTTGACTGGAATTGCCGGGGTGTCATCCAAAATCTGACGGACAGGAGCTATCGGCATACCGCATGAAGGACAAAGCACCGGATCTTTCAGCGAAATGGCAACCGGGTCACTTTCCGTGTTGCAGGCATCGCAACAGAATACAAGTTGTCCGGCGGCTTGAAGCGTTCCGCCGCATTCACACTTCGGCATATTGCCGGGATCAATGGCGTCAGCGTCATATTCGCGGCGGCATTGTTCACATTTTAACTTAAATACATTGCTCATCATGTTAAATCCAGGAATTATTACAAATACAGATGAACATATTACTCCCGACTCGACTGTTTTTCTAATATGCGAAGGGAGAAAGCCAGAAGAATTTGACACAAAGGCGCAAAGAAGAGATTATTTTCTTTATTGTTTCTCTTTCGCTTTTGCGCCTTTGCGTTGAAATTAAGGTTTGCTCCCCGGCAATTCACAAAATCACCTGAGGATATTCTGCAAACTTGGTATATACGGGAGCCTGCGACCAATTATGCCGGATTGCCCCTTGACTGCGACAGGAAGCTAGCTATCTCCATTACTGCATCTTCGGAACAAAGTGCAGAAGAACCTAAAAAAGATGTAAATATGAAAGTTAAATAGCTGTATTACGCAACATGCCAGCGGCATATACCAGGGATTGTTTTTGAGCCTATATTGAGGTTAAAAAGATGGTGGGCGATGAGGGACTCGAACCCCCGACACCTTGGGTGTAAACCAAGTGCTCTAGCCAACTGAGCTAATCGCCCGGACAAAACTGCTCAAACTAGATGTAAAACATACTATCTATTAGCGAATTTGCAAGCATCCGCTCATAAAAAGATACAGTTTTTAATGTGTGGTTATTGAGGGCAGCACCGCCAAAAGTCCAGTAAATGTCAAAATGTTGGACTATTTCTCCAAAATATCAATGCCTTTGAGGTAGACAATAATTATCTTCATGCATCAATAATCCTAAAAAAAGCAGTTGAACTTTAGTTTTATGTTGTTTAAAATAAAAGCCTTATGGCAGAATGCAATTTAACAAAAAGTTAATAACAATGAATTGCCGGAAATTCAGAATTCAACCCTTCTGGTCGGCCATTGCACCATGCCTGCACTGTGATTTTGAACTTGCAGGCCACACTGTGGCGATTATTAATGCGGCGGCGCCGCCCACCGCAGCGCTCAAAATCACAGCACATCCACGGCACACTGACTCGACTGCTTTTTTTAGGATAATTAGAATTTCAGACTTTTGGCGGTGTTGTCACTGAGCCTTTTAAATAAAAAAGATTTAAATCCCGCGGCAGCTTTAATTATGTTCCATTTCGAAAATAAGATGCAGAAATAGAAAAGTTTGTTTTCTATGATCCAGCCGTTTTCACGGTATATTTACTATTGAAAATGTATTATTCCAGAGTATAATAACTCTCCCTGTTTAATGGTCTTTATTTCCCGGGCGTGCCGGCGGGGTTTAATCGGAGATTTATATGCTGCTGCTGAAAATTAAATTAATTTGCCTGAAAGGCGCATCTTCATCCCTTTGCGCGCTTGCAATAGGTTCATTTCTGCTTTGCCAGACCGGCTGTTCAAAGAAAGAAGCCATCAAGCAGCCCATGCCCACAGTTCCGGTAATGGCGGAAAAAGCTGTAGTTAAAGATATGCCTTTGGACATCAGGACGTTCGGAAATGTTGAGGCGTTCAGTGAAGTGCCGATAAAAGTGATGGTCACCGGTCCGATCAAGAAAATTTATATTAAGCCGGGGGATTATGTCAAAAAAGGTGATATGCTGGTGCAGATAGATGCCCGCAGCTACGAGGCGACGCTGAGGCAGCTGCAGGCGACACAATCCCGCGATGAAGTAATTTATGATGATGCGGAACGGCAGGCGGCAATGAAAGAAGGGTTACTTAAGCGGGGGGCCGCTGCTTTTGATGAAACCAAGCGGATGCGTGCGATTGCCAATTCAACGGCAGCCCTGGTCGAGTCCAGCAAGGCGAGTGTGGAAAAAGCCAAACTTGATGTTGAATATTGCACTATCCGGTCTCCGATAGACGGGCATGTGGGAGATTTAATAAATCACGAAGGCGCGGTCATGAAAGCTAATGACGCAGTGATTATGAATATTGTCCAGACCAAGCCTATTTATGTCAGCTTTTCAGTTCCACAGGCGTATTTGCCGATGGTCCAGAAATATATGGCGCTCGGCAAATTGTATGTGGATGCCAAAGTTCCGGCGGAAGGCGGCACTCGGGAACAGGGCGAACTGACATTTGTTGACAACAACATCAATATCAACAGCGGAACCGTTCGGATGAAGGGTACTTTTGAAAATAAAAGCGGGCATCTCTGGCCCGGGCAGTACGTTGATGTTGTTCTGACCATGTCGGTTGATAAAAACAGAATTGTGGTGCCGGCGCAAGCGGTGCAGGCCAGCCAGGAAGGAAGTTATGTTTTTATCATTCGCGCGGATGATACTATTGCAATCAGGCCTGTAATCATCGAACGCTTTGCCGGCAAAGAAGCGATTATCAAATCCGGCATCAATGGCGGAGACACGGTCGTTACCGACGGCCACATCCGGCTTTATCCTGAAGCGAAGGTAAAAGTCCAGTCCAGCCTGTCGGTAGTAGAGAATAACCCGGCGAAAAAGTGAGCAGGATATGAATATTTCCAGGATTTTTATAACGCGTCCGGTGATGACGACGCTGCTGACGCTGGGCTTGCTGATTTTCGGGCTGATGTCTTATCCCAAGCTGCCGGTAAGCGACCTGCCGAATGTTGACATTCCGATAATTCTGGTACAGGCGAGTCTGCCGGGCGCAAGCCCGGAAACCATGGCTTCGGCAGTGGCCACCCCGCTGGAAAAACAGTTTTCGACCATCGCCGGACTGGACACCATGACCTCTTCCAGCGCCCTGGGAACGACCTCGATCACGCTGCAATTCAGCCTTGACCGCAATATTGATTCCGCTGCGCAGGACGTACAGTCGGCAATATCGCAGACACTCAAACAGCTTCCGTCGGATATGCCCAGTCCGCCGACTTACCTCAAGCTAAATCCCGGCGACCAGCCGATTTTGTATGTCGCACTGACCAGTCCGACCCAGCCGCTGTCCATGCTGGATTATTATGCGCAGACGCTGATTTCACAGCGGTTATCGACGATTGACGGCGTCGCCCAGGTTCAAGTTCTTGGTTCTAAAAAATACGCAGTCAGAATCCAGCTTGACCCGAAGCTGCTTTCCTCATGGAAAATCGGGATTGACGAGATTCAAACAGCAGTCCAGCATGCCAATGTCAACCTGCCGACCGGCACGATTGACGGACGCTATAACTCCTATACCATCCAGGCGAACGGGCAGTTGTTCCGCGCCGAATATTATAAGCGGATTGTTGTCGGCTTCCGGGACGGGGCACCGATACGACTGCAGGATGTGGCGGACGTATATGACAGCGTGGAAAGCAGTAAAACCCAGGCCTGGTTCTGCCAGGGCGGAAAAATGTCTTCGGCAATCATTCTGGGAATTCAGCGCCAGCCGGGGACCAATACGGTGCAAGTCGCGACGGCAGTCAAAGAGGCATTGGTGGTTATTGGCAAACAGCTTCCCGCGTCGGTAAAAATGGTCGTGATGTTTGACCGTTCCGAACCGATCAAATCCTCGGTTGCGGACGTAAAATTTACAATGCTGCTTACTTTATTTCTGGTTGTTCTCGTCATCTACTTGTTCCTCCGGAATATCCGCGCCACGATTATTCCCAGCCTTACACTGCCAATGTCCATCGTCGGTACATTCGTGGCCATGTATCTGCTTGGATACAGCCTGGACAATCTTTCACTGATGGCACTGACGCTGTCAATCGGTTTTGTAGTTGACGATGCAATTGTCATGCTGGAAAATATCTTCCGGCATCTGGAAATGGGCAAGTCGGTATATCAGGCGGCGCTTGACGGTTCCGGTGAAATCGCATTTACGATCGTTTCGATGACGCTGTCACTTTCCGCGGTGTTCATCCCGGTGCTGTTCATGGGCGGGATTATCGGGCGGCTTTTTCAGGAATTCGGCGTGACGATCGCTATTGCAGTACTGGTCTCCGGGGTGGTCGCCCTGACTTTGATCCCGATGCTTGCCAGTTTATTCCTTAAACCGCACATGATAAAGCTGGAAAAAGAATCAGTTGACGTTTCGGGACCCAAAACCGGAATCCTGCCCTTTTATGATAAAACTTTGCGCTGGACCATAAGTCACTGGGTTATCGTTATGGTTTTTTCATTTATAATTCTAATAGGCACCGGCGTCCTGTTTGCGGTCATTCCCAAAGGATTTATTCCCGAAGAGGATATCAATGCGCTGCTTGCGCAGACCGAAGCCGCGCAGGGGATTTCTTATGAATCCATGAAAGAACACCAGATTGCGGCTGCGGAGATTGTCATGGCGGACCCGGATGTGGAAGCGTTCATGTGCCGCGCCGGCGCCGGCGGCATGACTATTACCGGAAACTCCGGCTTTATTTTCATGCGGCTGAAACCGCGAAGCGAAAGAAAAAGGACTGCTAAAGATATCATGCAGGATTTGCGCGCAAAATTTACGGAGATTCCCGGATTGAACGTTTATGTTCAGATGCTTCCGTCGATCAACACCGGCGGCAGATTATCTAAAGCGCAGTATCAATTCACGCTGCAGGGGTCGGACATCGCTGAATTATACAGTTTTGCCAACAAGGCCGAAAAGGAAATGTCAAAGTTTGCGACGATTCAGGACGTGACCAGCGATCTGCGAGTCTCCAATCCGCAGCTTAATCTGGAGCTAAACCGCGAAAAAGCCTCGCTGATGAATATTTCCGCGACTCAGATTGAGAATGCGCTTTACAGCGCGTTCGGCGAAAGAAAGATCTCGACTATTTATGCGCCGGACAACCAGTACAGCGTACTGATGGAGTTGAAAGACGATTACAAGATGAATCAGGAGGCGCTGTCCCTGCTGTATGTCCGTTCGCAGTCCGGGCCGCTGGTGCCGCTGAGTGATCTGGTAAAGGTCAACCGGGCCGCCGGACCGCTTATGGTCAATCACTCCGGTCAATTGCCTTCAGTGACGATTTCCTTCAATCTCAAGCCGGATATCGCACTGAGCCAGGCGGTGGATGAAGTTGAAGGCAAAATCAAGAATAAAATGCCTTCGACGATAACGGCAAGTTTCCAGGGCAATGCCCAGGCTTTCCAGAAATCCATGAAGGGAATGATTCTGCTGCTGATTGTCACCGTGCTCGTCATCTACATCATTCTGGGAATACTTTACGAAGATTATCTCCATCCGGTAACAATTCTCACGGCGCTGCCGTTCGCCGGATTCGGTGCGCTGCTCTCCCTGCTGATTTTCAGGATCGAGCTTTCTCTGTATGCGTTCGTCGGGATCATCATGCTGGTGGGTATCGTCAAGAAAAACGGGATTATGATGATTGATTTTGCAATTGTATCGCAGCGCGAACACGGCAAGTCGGCGAAAGAGGCGATTGTCGAGGCCTGCCTGGTGCGTTTCCGTCCGATTATGATGACTTCGGCGGCCGCGATTATGGCCGGCATTCCGCTGGCGATCGGCATCGGCGGCGGCGGAGAGGCCAGAAGACCGCTGGGGATCACGCTGGTCGGAGGACTCCTGTTCTCGCAACTGCTGACTCTTTATGTCACGCCGGTATTCTTTGTGTGTATGGAATATCTCAGACATCGATTCGGTAAAGAAAAAACCGTTAATCCCGTTTCCGCGGCAAAGGCTGCTTCGCCGGTAAAATAAAGTCTGGTCACAAAAGCAAAGATAGAGAGGCCTCGAAGGGCAAAGTAAACTGATTTTATTTCAAAAATGTAACTTTTATAAAAAAGGTTAAAATCTTTTTACAAAACTGTTACTCCCGGCAGATTTATTATTTGAAAAATCAGAAAAATACTGTATCATTATTTTTTCAACAAATAGATTAAACGGGTATTCAAACGGATTTTATATAAGGTTATTTACAGAGAAGGGGCGGATCATGGAGCAGAAATATGCCAAACTGATATTTGAAGATGAGGGCAAGGAGATTCTTTTGCCCATCGTCGTTGGCACTGAAGGGGAGAAGGCGATTGATATTACCCGTCTCCGCAGAGACACTTCCTATATTACCATTGATCCGAGTTTTGCCAACACCGGGGCGTGTTACAGCGAAATCACTTATATCGACGGGGAAAGAGGGATTTTAAGGTATCGCGGCATTCCGGTGGAAGACTTGGTTGAGAAAACCAGTTTTATTGAAACCGCGTATCTGCTGCTGCACGGCAAACTGCCGAATCCGGATCAGCGGTCAAAGTTCTCCAATCTGCTGAATGTGAATTCAATGCTGCATGAAGACATGCGGCACTTTTTCGACGGATTCCCGAGAGGGGCGCACCCCATGCACATCCTGGCGACCATGATCAATGCGCTTTCAACTTTTTACCCGAATGTAGACGCCCTGTCACTGAGCGAACACATTGACCTTTCCGCCGCACGGTTGATTTCTACGGTGCGCACGCTGGCCGCATTCGCTTATAAAAAATCCGTCGGTGAACCGGTCGTGTACCCGCGTCATGATCTGCCGTACTGTGCGAATTTTCTGAATATGATGTTCGACTCTCCGGTAGCGCCGTATGAAATCGATGAGGAAGTCGTAAAGATACTAAACGTACTGCTGATTCTGCATGCCGATCACGGGCAGAATTGTTCAACTACCGCGGTAAGAATTGTCGGCAGCGCTCAAGTAAACCTTTATTCAACTATTTCTGCCGGCATCAGCGCGTTATCCGGTCCGCTCCATGGCGGGGCAAATCAGGCGGTCATGGAAATGCTGCGCAAGATTGAAAAGGACGGCAATGTACAGAAATGGGTTGACAAGGCCAAAGACAAAAACAGCAACTTCAAACTGATGGGATTCGGCCATCGCGTATATAAGACTTATGATCCGCGCGCCGCCATTACTAAAAAGCAATGCCATGAGTTTTTGAAGAAAATGAAAATCAAAGATTCGCTGCTGGACGTGGCAATGGAACTTGAAAATGCCGCGCTCAAAGACGATTATTTCATTTCCAGAAACCTTTATCCGAACGTAGACTTCTACAGCGGCATTATCTACCGTGCTATCGGAATTCCGGAAAACATGTTTACCGTTATGTTCGCACTGGCCCGGCTGCCCGGCTGGATTGCCCATTGGAAAGAAATGGTTGACGGCGACAACAAGATCTGTCGGCCACGCGAAATATATATCGGCAAACCGCTCCGCAGAATAGAAGACTGAATTATACTCACACGACTGAAAATTTAAGCATAGACGAGCAGGATTGTGATCTTTTGGCACTCTTCGAGTGCCTTCACCCCGGTATCGGCAGGCCTCTTAGAATCTTCGCAATCGATGTTAAATTTTCAGCAGTTTAGTGTATAAATCGGAAATTGTGATTAAAGCCGCCTGCGATGGTGGCTTTTTTTTCTTCGGAATAACAAATATACATAAAAATAATCTTCTGCTATTGACAAGTTGTAGATGTTCATATATAATCTATACCTAGATATACAACTGGAGTTTGGATTATGTTTGAAGATGTCAATATCAAGACAATGGCCTTAAATCCGATATATCAGCAGATTGCCGATATATTGAAGAAAAATATTACATCGGGCAAGCTGCCGACCGGAACCAAGCTGCCGCCTGAAGAATTACTGGCGGTGAAATTCAACACCAGCAGAATGACTTTGCGCAAAAGTCTGCGGATACTGGAACAGCAGAACCTGTTAGTGCAGCGTCATGGGCGGGGAACGTTTGTGACTTACAAGACAACCCCTAAGAAGAACCGTATCGCGATCATTGTCGGAACGGATATCCATAAAGTGTATGATCCATATGTATTCAGGCTGTTGTCAGGTCTGAATGTTGCGCTTCAGTCCAGTTCCGGCAGTGAACTGTTACTGCTTGACAGAACAGTGAAAGACACTCTTCTGCAGAAATTTCATGCCAGTAACAGCGACGGCTTGATTTGTCTGGATGATTCTGCGCAGATAAAGGAAGAATTGTTCCAGCCGGAATTCGCCAATATCCCGATGGTTTTTGTGAACTGGCGCAGTTTTCCGAAAGACAATAATATTTTTGAATATGCCGCGCGGGTTATTACTAAGCCCGGAGCGGTGGAAACCGCGATGGCATATTTGACTCAACTAGGTCACCGGCGAGTGGCGTATATTGCCGCGTGCGCAATTTTTTCCGACTTGAATTTGAGAAATGAAGAATTCCGCAAAGCTCGCTCAAAATATGGCCTTGATCCCGATGATAAGCTGTACCGTGAATACGTTTCTGATCCCGGCATCCGCTGGTATGATCAGGCCAGAGAAATTGCGCGCGATTTATGCCGCGACAGCAACCGGCCTAGCGCGATTGTCTGCCCGAATGCCTGCAACGCCTACGGCGCCTGGCAGGGGATTATGGACTGCGGACTGCGGGTTCCTGAAGACATTTCCATAATCGGTTTTGACTGTGAAAGCTACTTTAATCCTTATTTATCCACGATGAGCCAGCCGGTGATAGAAATGGCCGAAGCCGCCGCCGGACTGATTGTCAAAATACTCGAGAACGGCAAACTTACGGAAAAGGAGCTTACGTTTGATTTTCAATTGGAGGAAAGAGGCAGTTGCAGTCTTTTAAAATAAATATAAGCAACCGTTTAATAATTTTAAGTAAATAACCAAAACAAGGAAAAAAAAATGAAACGGAAACAGATTTTTACGCTCATCGAACGTGTGTCCAGGTAAGGTATCACTAAACTAGACGAATGAAATGTTTCGTCCATACCAATTGTCCATTTCAGGTATGTAGCCTAATCACTAGCCACTGGCTAACGCGTGAGGATAAAGTTG
>CAIPAT010000461.1 GCA_903863035.1 uncultured Lentisphaeria bacterium | reverse complement strand
CCGGGCAAACGCACCGGGGCTTTTGCATTCGCCGACATCAGACGGAAAATCTCCGGCGAGCTTGCCGGGGAGTCCATTTTACAGGGGGGATGCCCCGAAGGACTCATCCCCGCCGTTAAATTCGTCTGCTCATCAATTTTCAGATGGGCTTCATGAACTAAAATTTCAATTTTCAGGAAAACTTCAGATATATTAAGCTTATAGCAAGTAAACAAATGTAGACAAATATAAGCATTCGCCGGCAATCAATCCAGTCAATCCACAACAGGGCAGGCAGGCAGGCTATTCATTCAGCTTCTCTTATTCTCAATACCAGTTTATTGCACCTAGTCAGTACCAGAGTGTTTTTATCTTCGATCAGCCACTCGAAATCCTCGCCTTTTTCCATCTTTATGGCTTCCGCGATGGCTGTCGGCATCACCACTTTGAACGCCCGGTTGGTCGGCCGCTGGCCTTTCTGCACTTTTACTCGATATCCACCTCTGACATGATCATTTACTTTTCATTATAAACTAAGAATTTATAGGCCTCTATCGGCAAGGTTTTGCACTGTCCATCTTGCAGACAACCATCACGGCGTGATTTCATGCATTCCATAATATTGCGCCCCGGCTTGAATGAACCATCTGACTGCAAACTCAGTTCCGCCTCCATAGAGAACAAAACGGAATTATTATTGGCGAGGAGTTGTTGCGCTTCCGGTGTAAGTCCATGCCCGGTCGGAGCCATCAGCAAAAACGGCTCTTGGTGTAATCGGCAGAGCGAACTTATCGCTTCAGGCAGCATTGCTGCTTGGTACGTCAGATATACCGGACAGTGTATTTTGCTTGCTAAATCGCAATAGTCGCCAAGATACCAAGTTGATCCGAATTCCCGCCATGCGTTATTTGATGGGCGATTGATTTGCATTGAGACACAAAGCGCCTGATGAAAAATGTCCCTGCGCAGTGCATAAATTAGTATATCCCTGAACTTGAGCTGTATCGGGTCAGCTTGGTTCTGCGGACATACAGCTACAATATTGGATGGAGAATTCTCGATAACCTGACGCGGATAGCCTTGTTCACATGGCGAAGGGCAATTCAGCAGCTTGACGCGGCGGCCTTCGACTCTGAGATAATGAGTATAGAAAGTGTTGAAGCGATGCCAGCCAGACAAGCCTGACTGCCATTCTCTCCACGCCGCCTCCTGTTCCGGCAGTTCCTCAAGATAGTTCCAGATAACACGGTCTGCCATCTTTTTTCTCCTCTTAAAACTATTTGCTATGATAATTGCTCTAAAAATTATCGTGGATAAAACAAATTATCGCAGTGATTGAATATCTCATAATTTCTTTTCACTGTTCCGTCAACGGCCAACATGTAACGGCCGGCCAGGCGATCCAATACATCTTTATTGATAAAGTATCTATTTTCGTTGATTTTTGGATCAGACGACATTCCGCATTTTCTCGCAATAATACTGAACATTGTCCCATTTTGCGTCAGGCGGGATTCTGTGGTCGGGACAGGGAATGTAACCGCCAAGTTCAATTAACGGCTTGAGCCGTTCGATTTCGGCGTCAACCGCGGCATAATCCAAGGCAAAAACATTCTTGTTCATACCGCCGACCCCGCGCAGTTCTTTGCCGTACTTCTCGCGCCATGGGGCGATTGACGCATTCCAAGTGCCGACTTCAATCGGGAACATCGTGTTGACGCCATTGTCCAGCCAGGTCGGAATCAGCGAATCAATCATCCCGTCACAATCCAGGGAGATAATATTAATTCCATATTGTTTTACGAGATCGGTTATCCTTTTGTAATGCGGCCCCGCCTTTTCATCGAAAACGGCCGGAGTCACCAGCGGGCCGTTTTTGTAGCAGATATCCTCCCAGAAATGTGCGAAGTCGAACTTGGCTCCGGTTTCGAGTACTGCCTTTACCGTTTGATATGAAAGTTCGCCGATAGTGGAAATTATTTCATCGAAAAGCGACTCGTCGTCAACATAAAGATAGCTGCAATTTTCCACGCCGATAAAGTTCCGTATCTGTCCGAACAGGCTTCCGCAATGCAAACCGTAAATATAATCGCGGTTATCGGATTTCAGGAATTCCAGTCCGCCGTTATCAAATGGAGCCATTTTATCGTTTACCCGTACATTTGCTTTTAAAACACGATCGGAATTGAACTGGAAGCGATGCTTGTAATGTTCCTCCCATTCTTTGCGGCCTTTGAAGAGATGTTCAATTTCTGACGGAATGCTGCCTGCGTCGGGCATTTGCAGGACAATTACGCCATCGCCGTTGAGAACATGCATTGAGCCGTCCGGAAATGTTTTGAGGATTTTCGATTCAAAACTAGGATAAAGCCGGTTATACGGGTAGAAACAGGAATAATAATTACAGTCAAAACCAAGCTTCTGCCCGATAATCGCATCTATGGGATTCCCATCGCTCCAATTCTTTGCTTCATCGGTGCTGATGCGCCCTTCCGCCGCCCACTTCTGAAGCGTTTCTGTCCAGAATCCGAAATGAACGACTGGAAGCCTGTCATACTTTTCGTAATTTAATACTGCCATTATGCGCTCGCGATTATTCATTGTATTTCTTTTCTCCTATTTTATAATTTCTTTTGCGATTAGATTAAGGTGGAATATATGTTCACCCGCAAATAATTGTTTACTTACAGATGGTATTGTCTGCCACTTTGCCGGCGGCTGAAACGTCCCCTTGCAACCTTCCGGGACCAGAATTTTTACTTCCACTCCGTTGTGCTGACGCTGCCACGAGCAGACAATGCGTCCGAACGTGGTATTTTGCCAGGCGGAAGCATGTCCTACCGCCGCCGGAAAGCACGGCGCAAATATTGCATGACGAAACGCCGGGGATGCCGGATCGGGTTTAATGCCACATAATGATTGATGAAACCAGACGGCAAAACCGGTCTGCATTGGATGGTTCCGGGAACGCGGGGTCGGTTCATCCGCCGGATTCTTCTCCCAGGTTTCCCATAATGTCGTTGCACCCTGCTGGATAAGGTCGGCAAACCCGGGATAGCCGGGGCGGCAGATGGTTTCGACCGCCAAATCTTCATATCCATACCGGCAGAGTTCTCCGAAGAGGTATTTCAAACCGGTAATTCCGGTAGAGAAATGTCCATTATGTTTTTCGAGAATGTCTTTTGCTAGCGCATCTGCCACTGCCTGCTCGTTCCCGGCGGGAACCAATCCCAGAAACAGCGCAAAGGCGTCAGCCGTCTGGCTACCGAACGAGTGATGCTCCGGTTGATAAAAACGCTGTTGAAACGCGGCTTTAATTGAGTCAGCCAGCGCCGCATATTGCGCGGCGTCATCCGGACGCCCGATAATCGCCGTTATACGGCTTAAAAGCCGAGCGTCGTAATAATAGTAAGCCGTGGAGGTCAGCGCCACCGGGGTTTCCGTCGGCCTGACGGTACCCGGCGGACACCAGTCTCCCAGGCCGTAAGTCACGATTCCATCTGTCGCTTTACTTTCCAAATGAGCAACCCAGCGCCGCATCAAATCATAATGTCTGGTTAATGTTGCGGTATCTCCGTAATAAAGATAGAGATACCAGGGCAACTGTACAACGGCGCTACCCCAAGCTGGCGAGGCATGTCCACAGCGTCGCAAGCCGGGTGCGATGTGTGTCGGAATGCCGTTGAGACTGGAAGTGGCGATGTCGTCCAGGTACTTGCGCCAGAACTTTTCCATATCAAAATTACAAATGGCAAACTCCGCCATGACTTGCGCGTCGCCGAGCCAGCCGCAACGCTCGCGGGCAGGACAATCGGAAGGAACGCCGTGCAGATTGCCTAGCAGTGTCCGCCGTGCCATATGGTAAAGAGTGTTTAGAAACTTGTGGTCGGAATGAAACTCTCCATCAGTCGCAACCGCGCTGTGAACCACTACACCGGTAAGGTTTTCCAGCCCTGGTCGGCGACTCCAGCCGGTCATGAAAATATAACGAAAGCCGTGATAGGTGAAACGCGGCTCCCAGCTTTCGCCTACGGTATCGCCGCCGCAAATGTAAACATCGGTCTGAACACAATGAGTAGCAAAAACGCCGGTACTGGCCGGATCAATCTGTCCATTCTCATCTATTTCTTCGGCGAAACGTAATTCCAGCCGGGTCCCGCGCGGTTCGTTAACTTGGATACGGGCCCAACCGGCAATGTTTTCGCCTAAGTCGAAAACAGCAGTATCCGGATCCGGATAAGTCACTGTGACCGGACGGATCAGCCGGATAATCCGGCAGGGTTCAATTTCCTGTTCCTGTCCCATCATCACGCCTCCCGGCGGGGACAGCAATGCTACCGGGCTCCATAGTTCGGCTGCTGCCGGTTCCGGTTCTGTCCATCCGGGAATTTCGTTGCGGGCATCGTAAACTTCACCGGCATAAACGTTGTCGCTGATGATTGGACCGGCGGCAGTAAACCATCCGCGGTCGGAAACAACCCGGCAAACGGTATTGTCGGCGTCAGTAATATCCAACTGCATCCGCATCCGCTTTTCGCCGTATGATTCATCCGCCCAGCCATGCCGTCCTCGTACCACAGACTGAGCGAAAAATCCTTCGCCCAGCATTACGCCGATGGTATTTTTACCGGCACGCAATTGCGCCGCTACCTCAAAAGTAAGGTAAAATATCCGGTGCTCGTAATCCGTTTGAACTGGAGCCAGCACTTGATTGCCGATTTTACCGCCGTTGACGTATAGTTCAAAATACCCCAGTCCGGAAATACGCAGCGTTGCCGATTTTGCTGGTTGCACCAAAGAAAAATCCGTACGCAACAGATTATTCCCGCCGATCCAAGCGGCTTCATTTGACCAATCTGTCATGTCCTTCACTTCCTTTTTTGCTGTTTTATGCAAAGAATTTTCATCTCGCCGGGCTCAAAGGAAACGGCTTGTCCGGCTGTTGTGGCTGTTATCTCTCCGGTAGACGGATTCCACCATTCCCATTCCCCGGCAGCGTCCAAATAAAGAGTAGTTGACACAATTGTAAATTCTTCGTTAAACAGCATATAAAAATGCATGCCGCCTTTTACCACATGACGATAACGTATCGACTGGCTGCTGGGCTGAAGTTCAATATCTTGTTTTACCAGTTCACACAATGAACGTAGCAACGTTGGTTCATCTCCTGCAAAACGGGCATGGGGAAAAACTCTTTCCGATTCTTGAGTATCGCCCAAAATAATCAGCCGTCCGGCATCTGCAATTTTTTTAATGTCAGATAAAAACTCTTTGCCAACCAGGAGAGATTTTTCAAGAATCACCGCCTTGTAATTCATCCCGGCGATATGTATGCCATTAGAATCAATCTGGCATTCGCTGAGGTTGCGCAATTCAAGATAGTTGAAATCCCGCTGCGCCTGGAAACAGATTTTGGCGGATTCATCTGGCAGCCATTGCACGTCACACAAAATCGCGGTTTCGCAGATGTGTTTGGAATCAGTGTTAAGCCAGCTTAAACGACGGCAGGAGTCGGCATAAGGCTTATAACAGTCCCACCATGCGGAATTCGGCCCTACGTCAGGCGGACGCTCATCGCGTCGCGGGCCTCTGACTGAATAATAAAAAGCATGGGGATAGAGCAGATTCTGTCCGCGGATTAAGCACCAGTTCGCCAGCCACTTAACTTCATCAAAAGTCAATTCATGCCCGTATGCACCGTACAACTCATTGGAGTTCCGGCTGCGCCCCATGTGGATCATGGCGCTGGATGCGCATTTTGCCATCGTCGAATGCTCTCCCTCTAGCGCGGTCTTGCCGGGGGTTACATATCGCCAGACTAAGTCCTGTCCTGGAATGTGAAAGAACCGTTCCATGCCGATGTCCATGGAGCCTGCCGGATGTCCGGTCAGGGCGATGCCGTGAGCTTCGCACCACTTGCTTAACGGGGTGTAATATGTTTCTTCAGCGCGGATGGAAATGGCGCGTTGGTATTCGGCGCGGCGCTGACCGGAATTTTCGTGATCGTCATACCATAAATCGGCGAGATATGGAGTGAAGTCATAACCGAGAATACGGTTTACTTCCTGCAATATCCCGCATGTGCCGTTGCCCAGATGCGGCTCATCCGTGAAAATTGCAAAAACCGTATTCCCGAAGTATTGCCCCAGTTCCTTATAATAGCGGTTATAGACCAGCCGGATAAATGAATTAACCGCTTCCGGGTTCAAGAGGTCTGCCAGCGGAGGGCGGTCTTCAATCACATTCGCCGGATTTTCATCCAGGAAATGCAGTCCCCGCATAGTTCCGCCGGAGGGGCGGTCAACCACAGCCAGTCTTTTGCCGTCTGGACGTTCAATGACTGTTACCAGATCCCAGTCCGGCTGCAATTCCGGTTCTTCTCCCTGCGCAATATCTATTTTGTCCAGCATGCGTTCGGCAAAGGCGGGATTCTCCTTGACTACCTGGCCCGATGATGAACCGGATGGATACATGCCGTCGTCATACAACACGACATACATGCCGTGTTTATGAGCCTCGGCTACAGCCAGCTTCATGCAGCCGATCATCTTATCCGACATCCATCCGATATCCTCCGGCAGGCCGATGCGGGCATGGATAACAAATCCATAGACCCCGTGCGACTCAAAATCCGCAATCTGCCGGATAATCTCAGCCTCTTTCAACTCGTCATTCCAGAACCAGAACGGCATGACGGAAAATTCTTTAGGTGGATCACGGAACTCTTGCTCAAATATAATATTTTTATTCATTCTATTTCTTTATCTAAAGTTTTCCTGTTTTTTTGAACCTATCTACCGAACCTGAGTCTGACATTCGACTTTGGTTCGCCGTTTTACTGCCGCCGGGATGGAATTACGAAAAAAAGTCGATTTTTTTTCGGACTGCCTGGGATGGGGCCCCAACGGACTAAATTCCCCGACCTCAGTGCAAAATGCGTTTATTTGCTTTTTTAGCAACCTCCTGCGCCGCCGGCGCTGTTTTTTCTCATTTTTGACCAAAAATCCTTTTTCATGCTGTTAAAAGCCATTTGGCGATGTCAAATCTATCGACGTATGTGATTGTATTGCAGGTACTTATAACTTCATATCCGCATGGCTCTTGTGCTATATTCTCTTCATGTTCATTTAACCTCGAAAGGAGTCGAACATGAAATTTAACGATCTTCTCAATCGGGCGGCGGCGGTAATTCCCGCCTATCGCCAAATCGTTTTCAAAACTATCATCATCGCTTTTTGCGCTGGAAGGATCAAATCGTTATTTTTCGACCACTGCCACACATTCTATTTCGATCATGGCATCCATAGGCAATTTTGCCACTTGTACGGTAGAACGGGCAGGTTTATGCGAACCGAAATTCGCTTCATATAGTTCATTCATTTTTGAAAAATCATTCATGCTTTTCAGAAAAACCGTTGTCTTCACAACAGCAGACAAGTCAGTCCCGGCGGCGGCAAGAACGGCAGAGATATTTTTGAAAACCTGATTCGTCTGGTTTTCAATCGTTTCATCGACAAGTTTTTTCGTGGCATGGTTCACGCCTAATTGACCGGACAAGAATACCATATTATCTGTTTTTACAGCCTGGGAATACGGCCCTATTGCGGCAGGCGCATTATTTGTTGCAACAATGTTCATGGTAAAAATCCTTATAAAATTTATAAAGTCCTGGACTTTAATTGTTTAAAAATAATGTATCAATGTCTTTTACTTGCTGTTCGACAATCATCTGCCCGCCGTCCGGGCCGATTGGCGTGCTGGCGACATAGGCCCCGTAACCGCCGCCCTGCATCGCTCTTTCAGTCGGCAGATAGGAGCCGTTGCCGGCCAGTTGGATAATGAACGTCTGGATGGCTTTGCTGCGGGCTTTGATCCGCATGCCGTAATCCACAAAATATTCGAAACGGTTTGAGCAGAGAGCTATATCGCCCAGCCGGATGGTGTGCAACTCAACCGGCAGAAAAATTTCTCCTTTCTGCTGTTCATTATACCGGTCAATGACCAATTGATTGAAAACTCGCTGCTTAAAGGCAACGGAATAATTACGCGAAGACGGTTCACTGTCTTTTAGTTCAATCAGTCTGGCGCTGCATTCGGCAACTTGACTTTTGGAATGCTCCAGGTCGGCTTCCGTCACATGCCGCAGCGGCAGATCGATAATGGAAACTATGTGTCCGAATTCCACCTGTTCGCGGATGTCTTTGGCGACCAGCGGCAATACTTCATCAACCACTGCGGCGAGTTTGTCGGCAATATCCTGCCGCCGCGCCGGATCATATTCGCTGCCGTAACCTTTCAGTGTCAGCATTCTGGCGTCAGCCAGCCGGTTAACCATAGGGCGCGGCGCCTGATCTCCCGCCGCGGAACACTGCGATAGAATAAACAGCTCCTGACCATGTCTTTTGCGAATCTCCTCTCTGGTCTCATGCCAGTAATCCGCGGAAACGGACGATGCTCCTTCCGTACACTGGGAAGGACACGGAACGTTAATAATCATGCCGGTAAGCTGGTGTCCGGCGTCATAGGTGCACAGCAGCTCCACTCCATGATCTTCACTCCCTTCAAGATGCGAGAACCCGGGCTTATTGGTTTGTCCGTACATCACGGTTGTTCCATCGAAATAGGACACCCTGCGGTTAAAGCCGATTACCGCATGCCCTCTACCCCAACTGACTGCTCCAGGTTTTCTGTTGCTCCATGCCTCTATCACCGCTTCGCATATTTTAGCTGACAGAAAATCATCATACTCGTCAACGGTCATAACTTCATCGCCAAGTCCGGGCGGATCGGGCAGTGGAAATACCGCGCAAAGCGACATCGGCGCGGTATGGGTGTGCGTTGCGTTGATCAGCATTTTTCCCGGATCGAAACCCGGCAGTTCCCGCATCAGCTTAGTCCGGCACAGTTTCACGGCAGCATCAGAAACCCATGCCGCATCCAGAGAAACCATGACCGCCTGTTCCTGTCCGTCCCCGCTTTCAAGAGCCAGCGCTGTCGTGGTCAGAGGGTCATTAACTTTTTCTGAAATCCGCACGTGAAACTGACCTAGAAGTGATACTTTTTTCTCCGGGGTTATATTTCTGGAAGCCCAGCCGATAAGAATCTTTTTTGAATCCATATTGCATATCCTTTGAGTGATCTATATGTATCGCCATGCCGAATCAACCTAGCTTTTCATTATCTGTGACCTTGATGCGCAAGATTGACGCTTCAATCTCGGCCTTTATCTCATCAAGATCATTGAGCGGACGGTCCGGATCCTGAATAGGCTCCGTACGTCCGGTGTCCGGATTCCAGTCGACGGCGCCATAGATTGCTGGATCATGCCGGTCGCAAAGGACGCTTTCATAGGAGTCGCCGCTGTTATAGTGCCAGAATTCATATGGATATTCTATGAAACCAGCGCTACACATGATGTTGCTAATTGCCTTGCGGTTTTCCCGGGCTGCCGGGCTGATGAACGGGGAATCCATTGGCGTCAACTCGCTCATTTCAAGATATGGTGCGCCACGGTCAATTTCAAGTCCGGTTGCCCGGTCAAGAACGGAAATATCGATGGCGCTGCCAGACATATGCGTACCGGTTTTCGGTATCTGGGCGGTGAGAGTAAGTACCCGCTTGAACATGAACTCTGTCGAGGGTATTCGACCGGCAAGTTCACGGATGACCGTTCGGAGCATGGCATCGAAAACGGCTGGCTGGCGTCCGAGGAATTTTTGCATGATTCGGTTACGATACCCGTCCTCTACGCGCATAGCCCAGCCGCGTCGGTTCATCTCCGCCGCCGCCTGTAAGAAACCGCGAATTTGTCCATGCCGCAACAGATGGAGACGGGGCTTGCCTAACGCATGAGGTTTGCGGGAAAATTCCACAAGCGTTCCAGATTCGGCGGCTGCCCGCTCCAGGTGGACTAGCGGCTCTCCGCATTCGGCTACAGGATGCTTCATCACCCGCATCATAAACTCATGCGCCTCGTCCAGCCGCGCCGCCAGATAATTGGCCGCCGGGTCCGTCTGGTCATTCCGCGACCTGAACGGTATTCCCCGGCATTCAGCCGGAGACTGATTAAAAGTTGAATTATTCATATTTATATATTGCTTTTAAAATAATTTTCTTACAGAAGAACGCGATAAGTTATGCATGGCATCGCATCCTGCGTCCGCCTTTGACAATAACGCCTTTTCCCGTTGATTGTTTACTATCAGACATATTAATCTGTTGAATTAATATATTAATTCAACAGATGATTTTTAGTTTTTCTTGAATTTTGCTTTTAGTTCTTTTGTATCCATCCTGTAAATAATTTTATGGGGTTGCCGAGAACAGCCGGGCTACTTCATCCGCGGAAAGAACACGCTTGTAAATGCGTACATCGTCAACCTTGCCGGGCCAAGCCAGAGAACCAGAACTGCTTTCTGCACCGATAAGCAAATCCCTAGTATTGCTTATATTTACGCCATTATAGCCACTAATGTCCATTTGCGTCTGATATATCCCGTCCATATATAACTTGGCTTTCCCGCCGGCACGGTCAATGGTGTACACGACATGATGCCACTGATTCAGGCTGGGGATTACGCAAGATGTTGATAGCCTGGTTACTCCATTGGAAAGCAGCATATACAATACGGTTGAACCATCAATAGTGTATGCCGATACTGCTGCAGGGAAGAATATCCCCGCCATGATTCCTGTCAATGCCAGTCTTACGATCATAGAGTCAATCTTACGCATGATGAACATCCCTCCTGAATAATTTAAAATTAAGATGAGACATCGGAACATTTTTCGAACAGCATAAACGATCTCGTGTGAGTTGTAAATCCTGTTCATCTTGTTTGTCACTGTTCTTGTCATTATTTTACGTCTTGGAACTATTTGATCTAATTTTTGACTACATTGACAGTATCTGTATCGTCATTGTCAACCTTTTCATTTCCAGCCCATCTTTACCTAGGGCTGAATAAAATTAATGATATTCAAGAGACGCCATACCAGCCTAAACCAGTCATTCAGCGAAAAACATTTATAATTAATTATCTTCTCAATCTCAATAGATATATATTTTGACGCCCATCGACGGCATGGTTTCCTCTACCTGTTTATCCGATATTTTGGCGTTACTGTTCGCGTCGAACATTAATTCAACAGGGCCATTCCGGTATTCCGGCAGGACAAACGTATATTTTTTCGTTTTAGCTTCAGGATTTACCGTAATCAGATAGTTTTTCCCGTTCACTATTTTGAAGAGATATCGGATACCGTTCTTATCCATCTCGGCGATTACAGGTTGTGGCGGTGTCGGCGCAATCAGAAAATCTTTTAGCGTATGAATTTGCATTACTAGATACTGGATATACGACTGCAATTCCATGCTCTTGTTCAGAGAAAAAATCGGATCAGGATCGTACCATGCATAGAATGCGAAAGCTCTCATTCCATCTACAATGCATAGATAAGTCTCTGCTCTTATTTCTTCATATGTCGGCGCACGATTGCCCGGCTGACTGTAGGTTTGCAGGCAGGACAGCAGCGGTTTGACGATCTGGCTTTGTGCCGCCATAATTGCTTTATTGTTTTCAGCAATTACCACTAAGCTGTTATCCGGCAGCGGGTAGACATCATAGGATGCCAGATCGGTGGTTTGACTGTATTCTCTGAATTTGTGGGGCTGGCACAGATTTACCCAGATCAGATGGTTGGGGTCAAGTTGCCGGATAATATTTCTGACCCGCATGACTTCTTCGGCGGGAATATTCTGGCCGTCCGGTTCATCAATCAGATCCCAGCCGATTAATCCAGGATGATTCTTCAACCGGTTTACTGCGTCCGTCAGTTCTTTATCTTTCCATTTTTTTGCTTTACGGTCAAACATTGCGGGATGGAATAATACAGCCCAGGAATATACCCCGGATTCCCATGCGATATCGACATTGCGGCAAAGGTCATCATCAAGGCTGTTGCCACCACATACCTGGGCAGTATTTGCACCAAAGTTCCGGCGGAGCATTGTCAAATCCGGAACGGTCAGCGGATTATGAAAATAAAAAAGCATTATCACCGGTTTGCCATTTACCAGGATATTGCCGTACTTGTCTGAAGAAGAATTCTTAACCGGTTCCAAAAGTGGGGATTCAGCCATTCCGCGGCCTATGATGATGAGTTTGCTTTCCTTTTCCAGTACTTTATCATTTTCCATCAATGAAACGGTCAAGGTATAACGGCCAAGGGGTAAGGTGTTCAAGTTCATCGGCACCGATAATTCTTTCTGATTTTTTGCCAGTTTAATACTTTTCTGTATTACCGGTTTTATGCTTGCTTCGTTAAGCAGTTCTGTTTTGACGCTGCAATCTTCATTATTTCCATAGAATATCAAGTTTAAAGAAATGTTTTCCGCATTAACTTTTACTATCTGTTTTTTATTGTAGTCAAACAATTCCTGCTGCCGGTCCCGAAAAATTACAGAGGAAGTCAGCGGCTGCAAGGAAATGCGCGGGACAATCTCCTTAGTCCGTATCAGGGTGATGTCGTCCCAGCATACGTTCCCATCAGGAACGGTTTCCCCGACCCTGAAATATAACGCGAGCGCTTCAGTTCCTTCGATGGTTTTAAAGATCAGCGAGTATTTGGCCCATTCGCCCATGTTGTTGCTGACTATTTTCCATCTGTACCCGACAGATTCCGGCTGACCATTTATGAATTTGATGAAGCGGACTCCAAGTAACACATCTCCGGTCGTTACGGTGTTACGGTTCCAGGCCGATAGTTCAAACGTCTCTCCGGCTTTGCAGGGAATATATGGGGCCAGTGATTGAACACAGTTCCATGTATTACCCAGTTGCACGAATTGCTGAAGACAGGCAGTCCCTGAGTGTGGATTATGACTGACTATGTTGTAATTACCGCCAAATCCATGTTTGCCTTTCTCAAAACCGGCATTTGCCACTGTTGTAGTTTGTTCTGTGTCTGCGAATGTGGTATCCGCTCTTACAAAGGCTGTCATTAATGTGCAAAAGGCTAAAACAGTATTCAGTTTAATACATTTCATTTTTATGTCTTTCGGTTTTGGCAAAATTAATTTGAAACAATTCACAGGTTAAAGTTTGCTTAATTCCGTGAGAGAATTTTGTTAATTTTCTCACTTTCGTTTTTTGACTGTTTTATCAGTCGTTGACTGCCGATTTTTGATTAATTTTTGCCTCCGTTCCAGCCAGTCATGCTTCCTGCATGATTTTATTCCGGCAAAT
>CAIPAT010000460.1 GCA_903863035.1 uncultured Lentisphaeria bacterium | reverse complement strand
ATGCTAAACGAAGAAGAACAGGGGGAAAGCCGTGTGAGGGAAAACCGCACGCACGGTTTGGTCGATGAGGCAGAGCCGATAAGTCGCAACTCGTTGATGCTTAGAGGTTTTACTTTAATCGAACTCCTCGTTGTGATCGCCATCATAGCTATCCTCGCAGCAATGCTTCTTCCGGCGCTTAATAAAGCCAGAATGACTGCGCGCCAGGCGTCATGCAACAACAACCTGAAACAAATGGGACTGGCAGTTCAGAATTACACCGACTCTAACTTCGGTTATCTGATGCCGATTTTCAATAATGGCTATTCATATCTCTGGAACGAACAACTTGTCGGAAGAAAAAACATAACGGATAACTCCGGATCTCTCAGAAATGATGGCGCGTTATTCATAACCCGCAAACAATTTCAGTGCCCTGAACAGCCTGTCGGGTTCAATTGGCCATGGTTTCCTGACTACGCGATCAACACCGCCATAAACTTTGCAGCAAAGCCGTCAACAGATTTTAATTCCAGTAAACTGGCATCACAGCGCCGCCCCTCCATTAAGTTTTACATATTGGATAGCAACGCGAATCTTACCTCTGGTGGAACTGACTTTACCAAAGGACATTATCGTATCGATTTTAACGGGGCGCAGGCTTCCAATGCAAGCTTTGGCCGGCCATCCGCCCGTCATGCTAATAAATGCAATATCCTGTTTCTGGACGGACACACCGGCAATGTAGCAGTAATCAATAAAAACTACCCGTTCTCAGATGCTCCTTTCAGATGGTCAGGCGACCTCAGTAATTTGCACTGGAACTATTAACCGGGATTGAGCATCTTTCAGATTTACAGGGTAGTTCATCCTGATACTGAGATTGATGGATTTTGAACCAAATAAATGACGGATAAAATACGTCATTATGGTGAAGTCCCCTTCGCCATGGGTAATCAATCTATGAACTCGTAATTCGCCATATTTTAAGAAATTTTTAAATTACAATTTCACTATTGGAGCTCATTGATGAAAATTATCGCACTTGCCTTCGCCCTTTCCATGATATTTAACGCACTTGCCGATGGACAGGCCCTTATTCCGGTCCGCAGTGACACTTTCGGGAACTGGGTCAATCCCGGGGAAAGCATAACTTTCAAGCCGACGATTGCGCTGCCGCCGGAAGCGGTTGAGGTGATTGGCACTGTTCGCGATCTGGATAATAATGTGATCAAGGAGAGTGCCATCCCGGCATCTGAATTTTTTTCAAAAGGATGGAAGTGGAAGCCAACGCAACCGGGTTTTGACGCTGTCAGTTTCGCGTTCAAGGATTCAGCCGGAAAGACAACCCGGCTGGCGGAGCATGTCAACATAAGGATCTGGTTCGGCCGCGACGGCTGCAACCGCTCTGAAAATATAGTTCTCAAGCCTGGTAAGATTGCAAAAGATGGAATCATCACCGGTCACATCTATTCTGTCGATTTCAAAACCCGCAAGTTGAATCAGGAAGGCGAAATAGCCTCGCACAGCGTCGAAACGCGCAGTTACAATTCTTCCGGCTGGGGGTGGAAGATCGGCCATGCAGGAATGCTGCAAGTAAAGTTTACTTTCAAAGATGCCGCCACCGGGCTGGAAACCCCAATTTTTGATGACAATAACTTCTATGTCTCGAAAAGCTTGAAGAACCCTACTGAACGTTTCATGGAACAGAGTCTGCCGAAGACAGACAGCATGGTGGCGGTACTGCCTTCGCCGACGCGCAAGCCCGCTGACCAGCCGGAGCAGACATCCGTTTCTGTGGGCTGGGGGATGGAATGGCCTAATCAATCCGAAAAACTTATTCGCGCTTCCGCTCTCCTGGGATTCAAACATCTGAGAGTTCACGCCTACCGCTGGTGCGACATCGAACGCGAGGAAGGGAAATATGACTGGAAAATTTATGACCATTTTATCGAAACCGCGCGCAAGACGGGATTTGAAAGCCTGTCGCTGAATCCTTTCGGAACACCGCTGTGGGCTTCTCCGAACAAGTCGGAGGAACTGCGGATTCTGCCGGTTTATCAGGGGTATGCGCCGATAAAGATGGAGTCATGGACTAATTTTCTCAAGGCGCTGGTGGTTCGCTATCCGTTTGTGAAGACCTGGGAACTCTGGAATGAACCGCATTTGCCCGGACAGTCCTGCTTCTGGAATGACACCCCGGAGAACTATGTAAAACTTCTCCAGGCAGGCTACGAGACTCTCAAAAAGGAACAACCTGACTCGACAGTTCTGCTTGGCGGCATCGGTTATCGCTACCTGCCGTTCTACGACCGGATACTCCAGCTTGGCGCGGCCAAATATTTCGATGTGATGACTGTACATATGCGCTCCAATCTGGATCCGGCTGAACCCAAGGCCTACCGGCAGCTTGAAGACCGCAACAAGGTAGAACGGAAACCATGGGCTGTCAGTGAATGGCATGCGATTCTGGTGAAAGGCGAACGGGCGCCGACAGAGGATGTGCTGGCGCGCAACATGGCTTTAGCTTTCATTCATATTGTGCGCGGCGGGGCACAGCAGATTGCGCTGTTTACCGCAGTCGGCGGCTGGGCAAAAGGAGTGGACATGCTGCCCTATGCGGTCGATCAGGGGGCAGGGGACTTCGAGCCGGCCGCCGGACTTTTTCTTGAATCGCCAACCCTGGAACCGCGTCTGGCCGCCTCCGTCTGGCGCAACCTGATAGACTGCTTTAAAGGTAAAATCGTCTACAATGACGGTTACAACTTTGCGGAGGCTAAGCAGAGCGCGGTGCTTATGTCCAGCGATGCCGGAAAAACCCTGATCTTCTGGCAGAATACAGGGGATCCGCTGAAAATTGACCCGGTTCTGGCAAAGGCCTTCGGATCCAGGTCAGAACTTCTGGAATGGGACGGCCGCAAAGTAAATGCTGATTCATCTATCGTACTAAAGCCTGTCCGCCTCTATCTTCTCCGGAATCCGGAAATGACGGAAGTGTCGAAGTGGACCGGCGGTGCCGGCGTTCTTAAGAAGTACGCCGGTTCTGCAGATCCGGAATTTCTCGATCAGTCAATCAACGGAATCTATACCCAGGTACCTCTGTTCGGTAAAGATTTGGAAATAGACAAGAGTACCTTGCCGGTCTGGAATAAGGTAGGCTGCTACGTCTCCAAAGACGGTACGCCGGAACAGAAAGGATACAGTGCGCGCTTCGCCGCGGCATTAGATAACGGAGCAATTGACTTGCTTGTCGAGGTGAAAGATGGAAAGCTGGTTACCGTGGATGAAGAACCATGGAACGGCGACAGCATCCAGTTCGCGCTTGACGTCAGCGGCCGCGGCCTTCCGGACGGACGGATGGAATTTGTCGCCTGGCGCGACAGCAAGGGTCGCTTTGCAGTTAAGAAACTCAAAGCGCCAGGATTTGCCGGCGACATCCCGGCACGCTATACCCGTGAAGGTATGGAGCTGGCCTACAGCGAGGCTAAGTTTGAGAAGACGGACAGCGGAGTTGTTTACAAAATGCATATCAGCCGCGACGACCTCTATCCGTTCGCCCATGTCAGCGGGAGACCGGTGCGCTTTTCGCTTCTGATCAACAACAATGACGGTGCCGGTCGCGCCGGCTATTACGAGTGGGGTTCCGGTATCGGCGCGGCAAAAGATGCGGCCCTTTACGGCACCCTGACGCCGGACATCGGCTCCAGTCCGTTGATAGAGCAGAAAGAACTGCGTTATCACTCCGAGGCTTCGCAATTGGAGACTGACGCGGCGGCGGGTATTGTCAAGTTGGTAAGTCAGGCCGGGCCCAAGCAGCCGGGAGCAATAAATACCGCCAATTTCGCGGTTGTTCCGAACGCGCGTTACAAAGTATTTTTCAAGGTCAGAGGCGACATCGGTTTTCAATGCCTGGTATTTTTCCGCAAGGGTGAAAGTTACAAGCGGCTTGACCTTGTAAAGAATACGCAATTATCAGGGGAATGGCAGAATATGGATAAAACCTTTACGGTGCCGGAGGACTGTGAAAAAATTTCACTTATGCTTTTATGCTGGGAGCAGAAAGGGCAGTTTGAAGTCAAGGACTTTGTGCTTTCACCGGCACGCGACTAAATGAGGAATAATATGAACTCTATTTCAAGATTGAAGATATCTCCGGTTCTGGACCTCTGGCCGAATATGTGTATCAATCGTCATCATGGCGGTCACTTCCGGAAACGGCTGGAGCTGCTGGCAGGTCTTGGGTTCAAAAGGATATATTTTGTCGCCACCCTGCCGGGCTTTCCCATGTTCAGTTCGCCCTGGCTGTGCCTCTATCCGATGCACAACAATCACGGGCATTACGGGCTGGAATCGATAGTCAACGCCGGTGATCCCAATTTCGATGTGATTTTTGAAGCGCATAAACTGGGTATGGAGGCGTTCGCGGTTTTCAAGCCTTACGAGGGCGGTTCAGGGCATACTCTCCCGGATGGAATGGAGCCGGAAGTGCCGCGCAACTGTGTGAAGCAGATCGGCGGCATTGGCATCGGCTACGACAATATGATCGGCGGGAACCCGGAACTTAGAGTCAAGCGACGCCAGATTCCTGACTATGACCGTCTTGTCAGTCTTTCAATAGACAGGCTGGAGGTTTCATTTGTCCTGGACGAAGTAAAACAGCAGGACACTATATTCCCGCGGCAGCCTGATGAAGTAATCAGCCTGAAACCGTTTTCATCATTCAATCCCCGCTTGTGGATTAGTCACGACAATGGCTGTTATGAACCGTATCATGGCTCAATTAAGATTACGGAGAAACTTGAGCGTGTGCTATTCAAGGATTCCAGCGGTTTGCCGGTCGGCACAACGCCGATGCGGGCGAGGACGGTGACAATCTCCGGACTGGAACTGTCAGGAGATTGTTCCTACTGGGCTATTTCCTATGACAATACGGACAACTCTCTGGTTACAGTTCCATTTACTATGATTAAAGCATATTCCGGGCAAGAGGAAGTTCCGACCACTAATGGATGGCTTCCCCGCCAGACATTTGTTCCGGTGGAGCCCGGTGCGAAGAAGGAGCCGGAGGACTTTCGTCGTCAAGGGTTTGAGTTCGACTGGCATGGCGGCGGTCATTACGGCCCGGGCTGGAATGCCAATCAGGTAATTGGTATGGCGCGCGGGAAAAATCTTTATATGAAAGGTTCCTTGTGCGAGGGGTATCCTGAAGTGCGCAAATACTGGCTGGAGCAGGTTGAAAGATTGATAGCAATGGGAGTTGACGGTATTGATTTTCGTCTGCAGTCGCACTCGGCAATGGTTTCCGATTATATCAACTACGGTTATAACGAACCGCTGGTCTCCCGTTATAAGGAAAAATACAGAGTTGATATATTGACTGAAGAGGCGGAACCTCTTAAGTTGATGGCGGTGCGCGGCTCGTACTATCTGGAGTTTCTGCGTTCCGCTGCGGCAAAGCTGAAAGAAAACGGACGCAAAGTTCAGATTCATTTCCGCAATGCATATGAGAACCCCAAGGTGTCGTTTGATTTCGGAGAACTGGGTTTCTGGGCAATGCCGAAGGTCTTTCCTGACTGGCGGGAAATGCTCGAACTGGCCGACGAAGTCACGATCAAGGATTATAACTGGGCCAGATATGTTCCGGAAAAATCTTGTGAGATCAAAACCGAAGCCCATCGTCAAAACAAACCGGTCTGGGTTCATTGTTATATCGCCCAGGGTGGAGATTTGAACGAGGAGTTCTGCAATCAAGTTGCCGGGGATGAAAGAATTTCCGGAGTACTGCTGTACGAGGACGGACATTCTCACAATCCTAATATCAATAATATTGGACTGATAACGGTTGACCACGAAGAACAACCTTTTTTTAATCCGCCCGTTCGTCAAGCCCTCAAAAAATGCTTTGATATTTGAGAAGAATAATACATTACGTCAGGCGAATTGCCTGCCGGCAAGACTTTCAGTATAATCACAGGAGTTTCACAGATTATGGCAGATTTAAAGCCTCAGGCGGGTTGTTACTACTTTCCAAACTATCATCTTGACCGGCGCAATCAGGAACTGCACGGGCAGGGGTGGAGTGAATGGGAACTGGTCAAACGCGCCACCCCGCGCTTTCCCGGTCATCGTCAGCCGCTTGTTCCGGCCTGGGGTTACACGGATGAAGCCGATCCCGCAGTAATGGCGCAAAAAATTGATGCAGCGGCTGATCACGGCATCGACTTTTTTATTTTTGACTGGTATTATTACGATGACGGGCCGTTTCTGGAGCGCGGACTTGATGAAGGTTTCCTGAAAGCACCGAATAATGACCGGATTAAATTCTGCTGCATGTGGGCCAATCACGACTGGCTGGATATTCATCCGTGCGGTCGTGTGAACAGGGATAAACTGCTTTATCACGGCAGGGTGACACCGGATACTTTCAAGAAAATCAGCCGCTTGTTTGTTGAGCGCTACTTTTCGCATTCATCTTATTTCACTATTAATGGCGCTCCGTATTTTTCGATTTATGACTTGACCAGTTTTATGAATAATTTCGGTTCCGTGGATGCCACACGAAAGGCGATGGATGATTTCCGTGCACTGGTCAAAGCCGCGGGTTTCCCGGACCTTCATTTGAACGCGGTTGTCTGGGGGCAACCGGTACTGCCTGGCGAGAAAATTCCTGAAAATCTGCCGAAACTGATCCGTGAACTGGGGTTCGATTCAATTACCAGCTATGTTTGGGTACACCATGTTCAACTCTCGAAATCACCTTATACTTTATTTATCGGCGCTATGGAGGAATATTTCATGCATTGGGACAAGATGTGCCGGGAATATGACATTCCATATTTCCCGAACGTCACAATGGGATGGGATTCCAGTCCGCGAACCATACAAAGCGAAAAATGGGAACCAGTCGGCTATCCTTATTCAAATATGATCAGTGATAATACGCCTGAAAACTTCCGCTTTGCCCTGGAGGAAACCCGTCAGCGTCTTGCCAGGCTGGATATTCCGCAGATACTCAATATCAACTGCTGGAACGAATGGACTGAAGGCAGCTATCTCGAACCGGACAGTGTTCATGGCATGTCCTACCTGGAGGCTGTAAAATCGGTATTCAGCAGCGATAGCGGGGACATCGTCGGCCATAAATAATAAGGCGACAAACAGCTACAATAAAAACAATCTTCTTCCTGGCGTTAATCCTTGACTGTGGTGATCAAATTCGACGGTTTCCTTGACCGTCATTTTTTCGGCAATGGAAATATCGCACAACGCAATTTCGTTTTTGCGGATGCAATCGGCAGCGAGATGTTCGCGGGTGTTGACATCGACTTGATGCTTGATGGGTAGTACCGTCGCAGTCACCGTTTTAGTGCCAATTTTAAGCATATAAGTCCTGCCTGTGTCCAACCCCATATCGTCCATCCGCAAAATGGAGGAGGTGAACATGTCACTGCCCGGCTTTCATTGCCGGCAACCATAATTTTTTTGTAACGGTTCAGTAGGCACAGCCCTTCCCGGGGGGCGTGGCTACTGAGCCGTTACGTATCGGCCGCATGGTGAATACAGCAGTATATAAAAATTCAATTTTCTTGAAATTTTATTCGATGAACTTATATTGATAAATAGTTTAGTTAATATTATACGGATAAAGTCTGCCGTATCCGGGCAATGCAACAATCCAATATAAGGATATTTATTCATGAAAAAAAGTCAGATTGCAGCACAATTATACACAGTACGGGATTTTCTTAAAACTCCGGCGGAGATTGCAGCTGCCATGACTAAGATCAAAAAATCCGGTTTTGATGCTGTACAACTTTCCGGACTCGGCCCGGTCGATGATTTTGAGCTGGTAAAAATGCTTGACGGTGAAGGCCTGATTTGTTGCGCAACCCATGAAAGCGGCGCAAGTATTGTTAATGAAACCGATACGGTCATTGAGCATTTGAAACGGCTTAACTGCAAATATACGGCTTATCCGTGGCCCCATATTATTCCCCGAAACGCTGCCGAGGCAATGTCGATGGCCGCCAGACTGGAAGCCGCTGCCGTAAAAATGGCCGTTGCCGGTCAGATACTGACTTATCACAATCACGATATTGAATTTATGAAATTGGACGGCAAGCTGATGCTTGACTATTTCTATGACAACGCCCCGCATCTCCAGGGCGAACTGGACACATACTGGGTGCAGAGCGGCGGCGCAAATCCAACTTCATGGATAAACAAATTGAAAGGGCGGCTGCCGCTTCTGCATTTGAAAGATTATGGGATTATAGACCGCAAAGTGACCATGATGCATATTGGCGGAGGCAACCTGGAATGGTGTAATATTCTGTCTGCCGCTGAAAGTGCCGGAACCGAATGGTTCATTATCGAACAGGATGTTTGCCAGATTGATCCGTTTGAATCGCTGAAGCTGAGCCTGGACTTCCTGGTTGAAAACTTCGTCCGGTGATTTATGGTTTGCGGATGGCAATGATGGAACGATATATACTTTATAAAGGTTGAAAATTTAAGAATAGACGAGCAGGATTGTGGATTGAATTTTTTCGATCCGACTGATGTGCGATACCCGCATCGCCTGAAGCAGGAACGGAAAAAGACGGACGCAAGACGCTAGTCCTGCAATTGCTGGATTGCGATCTTTTGAGTTTGGATTCGCACTCTTCTAGGCCTTCGATGCCCCGGTATCGGCAGCCTCTCGGAATACGAACCAATTCTCAAAATCTTCGCACTCTATTTTAAATTTTTAACCTTAGCCCAACTTCCGCGGACTAAAAAGTGCGAAGATTTTTTTCTACCTCAAAATCTGATTTTCACATTTTCTCAAAATCTGTAAGTCTTTTATTATCAATGAGAGAATTTTATTCTGAGTTTTGTAGTGCCAGCCCATTTT
>CAIPAT010000459.1 GCA_903863035.1 uncultured Lentisphaeria bacterium | reverse complement strand
GAAGAAGGCGGAAGTTTAACAATAATTGCTACCGCTTTAGTAGATACTGGTTCCAGAATGGACGATGTTATCTTTGAAGAGTTTAAAGGTACCGGTAACATGGAATTACGGGAACAGGTTTACAATCAATACTGCGGCATTTGGGCTTTCCATGAAGAACCCCGATCTCAATGAAACTGATTTGTTCCTCAGTGAACTAGCGCGCGAATATATCGGGGTTGAAGATGGAGCCGGTTTCATCAAGTCTGTCCAAGCCATAGAAGGGGCTTTTGACTGTTATCCCCTAAGCAACAAGATGATTTATTTCGGCCCGGTCAATTTCGCCTTGGCGCTTCCAATGGACGATTCGCCTCTGAAAGGCACACCGATTACTAACAGCTTCCTGCAGATGGAACGTGGAGACAAATGGGAGGATTCACTGGGACCGTTCACCCTTGATGAAGTGATTGCGCGTTTCGATGCGATGTCGGGAAAACTGAGGCCTGCTTTGAGACTTTTGGAATCGGTTCTGTTCCCGACTCGTTCTCCTTTCAACACCCGATTGATTGAATATAAGGGTACACCTTTAATCCCAAGAAATGCCGACCGTCTCAGCGATATTGAAATGGCCGAGACCATGAGATTCCATTTGCCGGAAGAGGTGTTCCAAGAGCTTCCGGAATTACAGGGAGTCCACGGATTCAGACGGCTTCAGGAGTGGTGCAACGCCGGGTTCATTTTGGGATGTGTGGAAAGCGCTACCCGTGTGTTCAAGGCATTTCGCATCAAGCGGTCATGCAAACCGGGTTGGAAGGGGGAAATGCATCAATTGAGGCTTGAGGAACTGCAGACAATTGAGATGGTTTTGCCGTTGCTCCGAATGGATGCGCGTCTGGGATTGCATCTTGAATGCCAGCAATATTTCATAACCAGCGAGATTCTTGAGCGGAAATTGCGAGACTTGGATGAATGACAGTATGTTTTTAACCGAATGCATAGGGTCAGTTGATACTCGCATGGTGATTGCGGAAACAGATTAGTCGGTTTTACTTGAAAATATAACGTCCATCCATCATCCACACCGCGGATGCGGGGTTGGATGCATGGAAATAGTTCTCTCAATTTCTATATACGTCTTTTCTATGTTGAATTCGAACAATCAAGACGGAATTACCAATCAGGGCATAAATAACACGATAATCACCAACCCTGTATTTCCTTAGTCCGGCAAATTGTCCTTGCAATTCCGGGAATTGATCGGCGTTTGCAGAAAGGTCTGAACTTAGTTTCGTTATGATTCGGTCTGCTTCGCGGGAACCTATCTTTTTCAAATCTTTTGCAACGGATTTTTTGAATGTAATATTATAAGCCAATTTCTTTTCTCATTTCGGCAACTGATATTACAGGATCCGAAGCATCTCGCAATCTATCAAGACCTATTTGCAAGTCTGCCTGGTCATGCAAATAATTCTCAAGGGCTTTTTGTACGAGAAAAGATTTTGGCCTTTCCGCCAAAAAAGCGACATGGTTAAGTTCTTTTGCCAGCCTTTCCGGCAATCTTACTGAAAGTGCAATACTCATAATTTCATCACTCCTCTTGTATGCTTATGTAATACAGTATAATACATATTTGATTTATGTCAATGGGAATTTATTGTT
>CAIPAT010000458.1 GCA_903863035.1 uncultured Lentisphaeria bacterium | reverse complement strand
CGTAACTAACATTGTAACCTGGTTTTCTGTCTTTACTTGCCAAAACAGAAAAATTATGTAAAGCTCTACTAGCGCCGGTTCTGCTTGAACGGCATGCTGAAATGCCGCAACTTTACATAATATCCAACTTTGCATAACCTTGTTCATGTGGGGAGTGGAGGTATTAGGCTGGGAGAACTTCATGGAATCGGCGTTCGGCCAGGCCGATGCGTTTCATGCCGGATTTATCCTGCCTTGCGTGGAGAAATCCAGGAAGATTGTTGCGGAAATGGCGTCGGCGAGTTCATGTCCGTTTATTTTCCTGCATGATGATTTAGCTTCCGGTACCGGTCCGGTATTTCCACCGGCGTGGTACGAAGATTATATTTTCCCGCATTATCCGGAAATTTTCGAAGCGGCAAAAAAAGCCGGCAAAAAGATTATTCTGGTGGCGGATGGTAATATGAGCGCGTTTCTGCCGCGCCTGGTGGAACTGGGAGTTGACGGCCTGATGTTTGAAAGCCCGGCCACGCCGGTTGAGTCGGTAATCGAACATTTTGGCGCGCCCGGCAAATTTTTTATCGGGGGTATTGAGACAACGAAACTGACGTTTGGAACTCCCGCGGAAATAAAGACTATGGTTTTTGAATTGATGAGAAAAGTTGAAGGTAAACCGGGCTTTGCCATTGCTTCCGGCGGCGGCTTGCACGGCAATATTCCTTTGGTAAATTTAACCGCCTATTTCGATGCACGTGCTGAAATTGGCGCAACCCCGAAAGACTGGAAAAGCAGAGGTAAAAAATGATTTTAGACAAACTGGAAAATGGCAAATTGTATTATTCCATGAATCCCAATTTCAAGGATGCTTTCGAGTTTCTGGAAAAATTGGACAAGAACAACCTGGCGGCCGGTCGAATGGAAATCGACGGGAAGCGCCTCTATGCCATCATCGTGGATGATAACGGCAAAGGCGAGGATGGCGCAAAGCTGGAAACGCACAAGAATTATATTGACATCCAGTATCAAGTCGCCGGCAATGATTTTATCGGCTTTGAGTCCATTCAATCCTTGAAAGGCAAGGGCTATGATGCGGAGAAGGATCTGGAGTTTTATGACGGCAAAGCGGGCATGCGGGTGAATACCGTGCCGGGACATTTTGCCATATTTTTCCCGACAGATGTGCATGCGCCGATGGGCGGAACCGGACGGCAGTTGAAAGTGGTGGTAAAGGTCAGAGTATGAAGAAAATCCCCGTTGATTATCTGGCGCATAGCGAAACCGACAGAAAGCTTAAAGCTCATCTGAGTTTAAAAAGCGGACGCGAGCTTTTAGATTTTCTCGGGTGTGATTTTTTCTACCTGCCCGGACGGGATATCTCCCAGAACGAAGGGGCCGTGCCGTTCTATAAAGGCAGATTGGATTTTACTGAAACGGAACGCACCTGTCCGCTGGGGATTCGCTGGAAACGCGGCGCCGGGGATAGTAAATTTTCGGTTGACAGCGCTATCAGCGGAACATTGGACAATCCGGATTTGAAAGTTGAAGATATTTTGCGGTTTCCATGGCCGCAGGCTGCTGATTTTGATTTTTCACCGCTGCTTGATGAAGCGGAAATGAACCGCAACCGCAACCGGATTGGCGGTTTATGGACCGGGATTATGGGCGACAGCTACCGGATGCACGGGTTCCAGAATTTTCTGCTGAATCTGGCGATGAATCCGGAAGTTATTCACACATTGATTGACCGCATGACTGAAATGTATCTGGAATTGAATGATAAGTATTTTGCCACTCTAAAAGGCAATATGGAGATATGGTTTTTCGGCAACGATTTCGGCAGTCAGGAAAGCATGCTGATGAGCCAGGAAATGTGGCTGGATTTCTTTTATCCGAATATTCAGAAATTATGCGCACTGGCCCATAGTTATAATCTCAAGGTAATGATGCATTCCTGCGGGGCGATTGAGCCGCTCATTCCTCATCTGATTGAAGCCGGAGTGGACATTCTTGACCCGGTGCAAGTAACTGCCAAAGGCATGATCCCGTCCGTATTAGCGCAAAAATACGGGCACAAAATCACTTTTCACGGGGGGATTGATACCCAGAACATATTGCCTTTCGGTAATGCTGAAGATGTCCGCAGGCATGTAATTGAAACCGTTGAAGCATTGGCTCCGGCAGGCCGTTACATTTTTGCGCCCAGTCAGATTTTAGGTTCCGACATTCCGTTGGAAAATATCTTAACTATGTATGAAGCTATTGGAGAGATTAATGCGAAACGATTGGCATAAATCAATGGATGAAAGAGTGAAGCAATTCAAGCTCTTTCATGGCCGGAAAAATGAACGTCCGCTGCTGGGTTTTTTTGTTGAGAGCGAATATCCGGTATTCCGCTACCCTTTTGCGAAAAAACTGCCAATGGAGCAGCCGCTTAAACCGGGGGATTTTAACCTTGATGAATTTGTCGCCGACACTTTGCGCCTGTTTAAGCGGCATGAGGAATGCGGCGGGGACTTTATCTACAGCGCTTCCGCGTTCTGGGGGATTCCATGGCTGGAGGCGATGCTGGGTTGCCCGATCTACTCCGATAGAAATACCGGGTCAATCTATGCGGAAAAGCCGGATAAAGTGAATTTAAAATTTTCACCGGACAATGAATGGTCGATCCTGATGAAGCAAATGCTTCAGGCATTAGCCAAAGCCGGCGCGGGAAAATTCCCGTTGGCGACTACCAGAATGCGCGGCGTCGCGGATTTACTCAGCGCGATTTATGGCGGCGATGAATTCCTGTTCAAGCTGATGGAAGAACCGGATGAGATGAGAAAAGTTATTGCTGATCTGACAGATTTATTCATTGATGCGGGTCATTTTCAGTTAAAACTAATCCCGGAATTTCACGGCGGTATCGGATCATTTTATTATCACACCTGGAATCCGGCTGGAACCGTCTGGCATCAGGAAGACGCGGCCGCGCTGCTGTCGCCGGATCTGTATGATGAATTTATTGAACCGGCGGACCATAAAATAGTTGATGCTTTTCCGCATGTGATCATGCATCAGCATTCAACCGGATTTGTGCCGACTGCGGCCTATATCCGGATGGGCATGTCCGTGCTGGAACTGCATATTGACGCCGGCGGACCATCGGCGGAACAGCTTTATGACCGCCATTTAGCGATCCTGAAGGAGAAGCCGCTCATAATCTGGGGCGACATTCCGGAAGCTGATCTGGACTGGATTTTCAGCAAACTTCCAGCAGCGGGTCTGGCTGTCAATACCGTGGTGGAAGATTTTGAACAAGCACAATATCTGTGGAGGAAATATGTTGAAAAATAAATTATTGAACAACGAGTTGTGTATTGGTTCCTGGTGCCAGATCGGGCATCCGGCCAATGCGGAGATTCTGGCTCAAGCCGGCTTTTCATGGATTGCTTTAGATGCTGAACATGGCGAAGTGGAAGATGCCGATATCGGCAACTTCTGCCGCGCGGTAAAACCGGCGGCAGCGCTCGTCAGGGTCAAAGAGAATGCCGCATTGCCCATACGCCGGGCGCTGGATCTCGGGGCGGCGGGAGTGATCGTGCCGCTGGTGAACAACGCCGCAGAAGCGCAAAAGGCGGTTAAATCGGCAAAATATCCACCCGATGGCATTCGCGGCTTTGCCTGGCAGCGCGGCAATGACTGGGGGGCAAAATTTGATGTTTACGCAAAAAGTTTTGACCCGGTAGTGATTGTGATGATCGAGTCTAAAGAAGCGGTGGCGAATATCGATGAAATATTGCAAGTCGATGGAGTAGACGGAGTATTCATCGGTCCCTACGATATGAGCGGTTCCTATGGCATAACCGGACAGACCGGACATCAAATTATTCAGGATGCCTGCATCAAGGTCGCGGAAGCCTGCCGGAAATACAGGAAAGCCGCCGGCCAGCATATCGTCACCCCGAATAAGGACAACGTGCAAAAGGCTGTTGAGCAGGGTTATACTTTCATTGCCCTGGGCATGGACAGCTACTTTTTGCAGCAAGGCGCAATAGCAGCATTGGGGATGATGGTCAAATGATTAAAGAGCAGCGAATACAATGGATGAAAGAAGCCAAATTCGGAATGTTTATACATTGGGGACTCTATTCCAGTCTGGGTGGCGAATGGAATGGAACGACTGCATTGTACATTGCCGAATGGATAATGCTGCGTCTAAAAATACCTTTAGCAGAGTACAGGCAAATTGCCGGCAAGTTTAATCCTGCTGGTTTTAACGCTGCGGAATGGGTCGCTGTCGCCCAAAATGCAGGAATGAAATATATCGTAATTACCGCAAAACACCATGAAGGCTTTGCGATGTTTAATTCCAGGGCGTCGAAATACAATATTGTAGATGCTACACCATATAAAAAAGACCCGGTAAAAGAGATTGCCGCAGAATGTCAAAAACAGGGAATTAAACTCTGTTTCTACTATTCTCATGTACAGGACTGGGAGGATAAAAACGCAATAGGTAATACCTGGGATTTTCCTGATGAACCAAGGGATTTTGACAAATATTTACGCGAAAAAGTAAAACCTCAGCTCCGGGAGTTGCTGACGCAATACGGAAAAGTTGGAATTATATGGTTTGACACCCCGGTTAATATAAGCAGAGAACATGCTCAGGAACTGGTTGATTATGTGCATAAGCTTCAGCCTGAATGTATTGTCAATAATCGAGTAGGACATGATCTTGGCGATTATAATGGTTTTGGCGATAATGAAGCTCCGGTAAAAGGTCTTGAGGCTTGCTGGGAAACCTGCGCTACGCTAAATGACACTTGGGGCTATAAGAAAAATGATGACAACTGGAAATCAAGTTCCACGATCATAAAACTTCTGGTAGATATTGTCAGCAAAGGCGGAGTATACCTCTTGAATATCGGTCCCGACGGCATGGGGCTTATTCCCGAACCAAGCAAAAAAATACTTTCAGAAGTTGGCTACTGGTTAAAGAAAAATAGTGAAGCTATATATAACACCAATGCAAGTCCGTTTGAAAAAGAGTTTGACTGGGGCAGTATTACAGTAAAACCCGGGAAAATTTATGCACATCTATTTGATTGGCCTGACGGAGATTATGTGCTTCGCGGTCTGAAAAACAATGTTAACAAAGCGTATCTACTTGACTCTGTTGATGAGCCTCTCAAGCTGAAACAGGTCTATAATAAAGCAATGAACTTCCATGAATTAAGTGTAACGCTGCCCAGGGATGTGCCGGTTAAAGACCTTTCGGTGCTTGTGCTTGAAATTGATGGGGAGGTTAAAGTTGACAACACATTAATCCAGCAGCCCGACAATCAAATCGTTTGTGAAGCGTTTAGAGCTGATTTACATAGAGCAGAACAGGTTTCAGATAATGATTTAATATCCGGCAGTGAAGATAATGACGACCTTATTTCCAGAGTTGAAATTGCAATAAAGAAAAACAACGGTGGATTCTATCTATCAAATGCCGGGGTAATTGAGGACTGGCAAGATACCCGGGAGTGGCTAAGCTGGGATATAAAAGTTACAAATCCAGGAGAATTTTTCATAGAAGTAATAAGCCTTATACAAAAACCTTATGCCTGGCTGGGTGAAACTATCGGCAGGTGGGAAGGCGGACACATTCTTTCAATCGAGATAGCTGATCAAAAAGTCGAATTTACTATTGAAGAAGGCGAACGAATGGAAAATTCAAGATCAATTTATTATAAAAGAATGCGCTCAACCGATAACAGCAAGATAATAAAAATTGACCGTCCTGGCAACTACTCATTAAAGATAAAGCCAATAAAATTAAATTTTAAAGAATTAGGACTAAAACTGCAAAAAGTAATTTTACATAATTGTAAAACATAAAATTTATTAAGCAGACATGTTATAAAAGCTGCTTTAAACGAAGCGAAAAAATTTTGGGAGATGGTAAAATGATTAAGGTATTAGTAACGGATCTGGAGTATAATAAAGCTAAACATATTTTTCAGAATGCCACTGGATTTGAGTGTATTTCCGCCCCATCCGATGAGGCGGGACTGGCGAAAGCAATTCGCGATGAGCAGGCAGAATATGTAATTGTCGGGATAAACAAATACACGAAAGAACTTTATGAAGCGATTCCGGCTGGCGGGGTGATTGCCCGCTTCGGGGTCGGGCATGACGGAATAGACAAAGCTCAAGCGAAAGCAAAAGGTATCTACTGCACTAATACCCCCGGGGTTCTGGATGATTCAGTCGCCGAATGCGCCATCGGGATGATTTTAACCGCCGGACGGCATTTGGCAATTTGCGCGGCGGATAATAAAAATGGCGTGTGGAAGAACCGGGTTGGCGTTGAGCTCGCCGGTAAAACTCTGGGAATTATCGGCTGCGGCAACATCGGACGAAAAGTGGCTAAGATAGCCAAACTCGGTTTCGGCATGAAAGTCGTCGGATATGATATTGTCAAAGGTTCAAACATGGAAAACTTTGACGACTTTTATCCGGATTTTGCCGAAGCGGTGAAAAATGCGGATTTTGTCACTATTCATATTCCCAATATTCCGGCGACGCAGAATTTTATCAATAGCGAGCGTCTGTCCATGATGAAAAAAGGCGGCTGGCTGATTAATACCGCCCGCGGCGGGGTGGTTGATGAAGACGCACTGTTTGATGCCGTTAAAAATAATCTTATCGGCGGTGCAGCGCTGGATGTTTTCAAGAAAGAACCATACATTCCGCAGATGAAAGATTTGCGGACGCTGGAAAACGTCATAATGACGCCTCATATCGGCAGCAGTACGCTTGAAGCATGTGAACGCATGGCAATAAGCAGTTTGCAGAATATCGGATCAGCCGATGCCGGAAAAATTACGGAGATGGATGTAATTTAATCGTAAATAGTGATTGGTGATTAGTGATTAGTGATTAGTTAATTGCCAGTCACCAGTCACCAGTCACCAGTCACCAGTCACCAGTCACCAGTCACCAGTCGCCAGTCACCAGTTATGTCTTTTTACTAATTAGTGATTTTGTCAATAGAAATGGAGAAATCAGGCTCAAACAGTGGATAGAATGGGTTTATCGAAGGAGAGATTTGTTTTTTTCATTTCTCGACTATTTTAATATTGCACTTTAAATTAGTCGAAGGAGTTGAAAAGATGTTCACCCGTAGAACATTAGAAACCGCTTTTTTGGAAGCCTGTAAATTTTTTCCGGCAGTATTGGTTACCGGTCCGCTTCAGGTTGGAAAAACCACTTTTCTTTGCAACCTGCGGGAAGACGAGCGTAAATATGTGACTCTGGATAATATGCTCGACTGCTCCATGGCCAGAAACGATCCGCAGGGTTTTCTTGCCCGATATTCACCGCCGGTGCTGATTGACGAAATTCAATACGCTCCGGAATTGCTGCCGCACATAAAAATAATGATTGATAAAGCGCGTCAGGCTGAAAAAGCGGATCGCAACGGCATGTTCTGGCTTACCGGATCACAACAATTTCAACTGATGAAAGGGGTAACCGAATCTCTGGCCGGCCGTGTCGGCATCGTAGATCTGCTTGGTTTCTCCCAAAGCGAACTGGAAAATCGTCACTCCGTACCGTTTCTGCCGGATATTGCGTTCAGCGCCATCGGCACCGGCGTCGACACGATGGAACTTTACCGTCGCATCTGGACCGGCGCTTTTCCGGAAATTGCCCGGGATAACGGCGAACACTGGACGATGTTCTATTCAAGGTATCTCCGGACATACCTTGAACGTGACGTCAGAGATTTGTCAAATATCGGCGATCTTGAACATTTCTCCCGTTTTCTCCGGGCGGTTGCCGCCAGAACAGGACAGGTGTTAAATTATTCTGATCTGGCCCGCGATGCGGATATCTCCATGCCTACAGCCAAAGCGTGGTTAAGCATTTTGAAAACCTCCGGTCTGGTCTGGCTGCTGGAACCATATTTTAACAATATCACCAAACGCATGATTAAAGCACCGAAGCTCTTTATGCTGGATACCGGCTTATGCGCATTTCTAACCGGCTGGGATTCGCCCAGGGTACTGGAAGCCGGAGCAATGGCCGGCGCGATCTTTGAGACATGGTGTTTCTCCGAAATATTAAAAAGTTATTTGCATAACGGCCGCTCGCAAGTGCCGTTTTATTATTATCGCGACAAAGACAAACGCGAGATTGATTTACTGATCGAGCAGAATGGGATGTTATATCCGGTTGAATTTAAAAAGTCCGCGTCAGCCAGACTGGATGACGCCAGGCATTTTAAAATTCTTGAACAGCTTAAGAAGCCGGTCGGTATGGGGGCGGTTATCTGCCTGTATCCGGAACTGGTTCAGTTGCGCCAGGATTGCCGTGTTATTCCCGCGCCGCTATTATAAATCCGGGGATCTGGATGAATTTGCTAATTAGCGCCTACTTCTTTCGTGCTTTACCCCTAACTCCTAGCACCATAACCCATAACCCATAACCCATAACCCATAACCCATAACCCATAACCCATAACCCATAACCCATAACCCATAACCCATAACCCCTAACCCATAACCCATAACCCATAACACGTAACACCTAACACCAGTCACCAGTCACCAGTCACCAGTCACCAGTCACTATTCACCAGTTATGTCTTTTTACTAATTAGTGATTCTGTCAACAGGAACGGAGAAAACAGAGTCAGATAACGCGGTAAAATGCATTTTTGAAAGTCAGTGGTTTGCGGTATAAATACGGGCGGTTTTTGCCAAAGGGAATAAATATATGCAAGAAAAATTAAAACAAAGGCGACAGACCCGGCTCAGGCAAAAACCACGATTTCAGTTCGCTTAGGAGCCGTAAAGAAATAACCTTTACATCTTCGCGCTTCTCCCGAATGCCTTTGTGTTTGCCGGTTCGTTACATACCTTCATGTATGCGCCTTGCCGGCAATTCCCAAAATCTCTTCGGGATATTTCGCGAGACTTGTCAAGTTTATTTCTTGACAGCTCCTTAATTATTTAGTCGGCAATAACCACAATTTCGATATCGGCAATATCGGCATAATCAGCCAGATGTTCAGTTTTCAGCGCCTGAGTGTAGACGGAATGATGGGCGCCTCCGGCTTCGATCCAATGGCGCGTCGCAGTGTGGAAATCCGGTTTAGGAATCCATACTGCACGGGCCGCCGGCAGCTTCGGCAGCGCCTGGTCAGGATCAACAGCCTCAACTTCATTGACAATCAAACGGAATCCATCGCCTAGCTCAATTAAACTGGCATTTAATGCCGGACCGGCCGGAGAGTTGAATACCAAACGCGCCGGGGCCGCTTTGCCGCCGATTCCCAGCGGATGAACTTCCAGTGTCGGCTTTTTGGCGGCAATCGTCGGACAAACCTCCAGCATGTGAGCGCCAAGTACGCGTTCACGGCCGCTTTCCAGGTGATAAGTGTAATCTTCCATAAAACTGGTCCCGCCGGGTAATCCTTGCGCCATAACTTTCATTGTGCGCAGGAGTGCGGCAGTCTTCCAGTCGCCTTCAGCGCCGAACCCGTATCCTTCAGCCATCAGGCGCTGTGATGCCAGTCCCGGCAGCTGATAGAGTCCGGCCAGGTCTTCAAAAGTGGTGGTAAATCCGGCAAAACTGCCATCCTTGAGGAAATTGCGCATTCCAATTTCCTGTCTGGCTGAATCTTTGATTGATTTCATTGCGAGTTCGGAACGGTCAGGGATCGTATAGAGGTCGGCATAGCACTTAACCAGTGCTTCAACTTCGGCGTCGCTGACTGCGTCAACATATTTCACCAGCTCGGACACGCCGTAGCCGTTGACCGAATATCCGAACTTGATCTGGGCGGAAACTTTATTGCCTTCAGTTACGGCGACTTCGCGCATATTATCGCCGATCCGGGCAATTTTCATGGTTTGCGAATCGTTCCAGGCCAACGCCGCGCGAATCCAGACATCGATTTCATACTGGACGTCAAAATCCTGCCAGTATCCGGTCACCACCTTGCGGGTGATATCCAGTCGCGTGCAGATAAAACCGAACTCGCGGTCGCCGTGGGCGGACTGATTCAGATTCATGAAGTCCATATCAATGTTCTTCCACGGAATTTCCTGGTTGAACTGCGTGTGCAGGTGCAGCAGCGGCTTTTGCAGCCGTTTCAAGCCATTGATCCACATCTTGGCCGGACTGAAGGTGTGCATCCAGGCAATAACCCCGATGCAGTTGTTATCCGCATTGGCCGCTTGCAGGACGGCAGTTACTTCATCCGCGGTTTTGACGGTCGGCTGCCATTCGATTTCCAGACAGATAACTCCGCAGGCATTGAGATGTTTGACAATGGTTTGGGCGTTGGCGGCAACCTGCTTAAGCGTCTTTTCGCCGTAAAGATGTTGACTGCCGGTGATAAACCAGACTTTTTTCGTACAATCAGTTTTGTCCATAATAGGCGTTCTTTCCATGTTTGCGTTCATAATGTTTAGCGACTAACGCCGCTTTCAGGCGCGCGGCTGCCGGATTGATTTGTTCAGTCAGAAGCGCCATTCGCGCCAGTTCTTCCAGAATCTTTGCGTTGTAAACGGCTTTCCAGGCATTGCCGCCCCAGGTGAATGGTCCATGCCCGGCGACTAAAACCATTTGAATTTCATCGGGATTCAGTGATTTCCCGGCGAAGCAATCGACGATCTGATTGCCGGTTTCAGTTTCGTAATCGTCGCTGATTTTCGCATCCGCCATCAATTCGGTACAGGGAATATCCGCCGCCAGATGATCCGCGTGAGTAGTTCCGTAAATTGGGATTGACCGCAAACTTTGCGCCCAGGCGGTGGCAAAAGCGGAGTGGGTGTGAACTATTCCGCCAATACTGCCGAATGCCTTATAGAGTAAGCAATGAGTACTGGTATCACTTGACGGACGCAACTTGCCATCGACAGTTTTGCCGTCAAAATCGACGATGACCATATCGCAATAACTCATTGAGGCATAATCAATGCCTGAAGGCTTGATGGCAAATACTCCGCGACTGCGGTCAACGCAACTTGCATTGCCGAAGGTGTAAATCACCAGATCAAGTTCAGGCAGCAGCATATTTGCTTCAAAACACTCTTTCTTCAGTTCAGTATACATGGTCGTTATCTCCTTAAAACTTTTAAACCCGGAGAAATCTTAATTGTGAATGGTAAGTCACTATTTACTTTTATCTTTGTCCTTGTTCCGGCTCCTGACTTCTGTTCTCCACGCTTTAAAACTTTAGCATTTTAGAACTTTTTATAAGCGTTTGTCCGGATTGTATTCGGCGGCTGCTTTCTCCGCCAGGGCTTTTGCTTCGGCGTCCCGTCTGGCTTTCACTATAGTTTCGGTATCGCGAACTTCAAGCCGGGTCTTCGGATTTAACGGCAGCGCACCGGACTTGATGTAATCAGCCGCCAGATTCTTTTTTGCTTCTTCCACATAGTGCGCGTATTGCGGCAGCCATTCGGCTTGCGCGACGATCATTTCGTCCACCATCTGCCAGACTTCAGGCGGATTGCATACGGCGGCGGTCAGCGGATCATGCAGCATCGCCTGCTTCAGCAGCAGCACATCGCCGTGAACCGCGGCTTCAACCGCCATCTCCTGCACACGGACGCTGGCGGCGCAGGTTGCGGCACACGCTAACGGCAGTGCGCCATACACCGGCATGTTCAACCCGTTGCGGTCAACATAGCCCGGAATCTCGATTACACAGCCGTTCGGCAGATTGGTGATGTGATTATCATTGATAACGTTAAAGTGGCCGCGGTAGACCCGTCCGGTTTCCATGGATTCAATAATAAATGAGCCGTGCTCATGCGAACGCTCATTGAATTTGGCCGGCTCTTTTTTTATCAATTGCGGGAACTCATTTTCGAACCAGTTGCGCTCTTCGGTGCAGACGCGCAGATAGCCCCCGGTTTCGCCGTTGATCCAGCTGCTTAAATCAATCCAGTCAAGAATTTCCGACGGGCGCTTGCGGTAGTATGGCACATACTCGGACAGGTGGCCGTTTGATTCGGTGGAGTAATAGCCAAAACGTTTGAACATGTCGAGACGGACTTTTTCAGTTTTGCTCAGATCTTCATCGGCGCTCATCGCCGCGTAAATTTCCTGTTGCGGAACCAGTTTCCCGTTGCGCCTGACTTCGACATACCAGGTTTGATGATTGATGCCGACACATTTGTAATCAAACTGATCCGCCGGAATCTTCAAGGCGTCGGCAATCTGTCTGGCGCCATGCTGCACCCCGTGGCATAAGCCGATGGTCGGAACTTTGCCGTATTTGTTGCATGCCCAGGTATTCATGGCATTGGGATTGGAATAATTGAGCAGTATGGCACCGGGCCTGGCGCATTCGCGGATATCTTTGCAGAACTCCAGCATGGCGGCAATCGTGCGCTGACCGTACATGATCCCGCCCGGAGCAAGCGTGTCCCCGACGCATTGATCCACTCCGTATTTCAACGGAATTTCAATGTCGGTTTTAAACGCTTCGAGTCCGCCGAGCCTGACACAGCAGATCACATAATCCGCGTCTTTGAGCGATCCGCGGCGGTCGAGAGAACTTTCGACCGTCGCGGCCAGTTTATTTGCCTTGATATCACGCTCAATAATCTGATGCACCATCTCCAGATTGTGCAGATTAATGTCGTGCAGCGCAAACACGGTATCGCTTAATTCCGGCACACATAATACGTCCTGAACCAGGCGGCGGGTGAAGCCCAGACTGCCGGCCCCGATAAATGAAATTCTTAATCTTTTTTTCATTTTATGCCTTTAATGTAATTTTTGAATATGTATATTATAACACTACTTTAACCAAGATCATACAAATTTTAATTGCAATAAAATACGAAAAGATTTTCATTTTATGCTTGAATCAAAATTAAGTCTGCCTGATAAGCATTTTATCCGCCATTTTCATTACGGCAGCGCCGGAATCAGTCTGAATTCCCGCGTCAGCATGGCCGGTTTTGAACAGGCTATGCCGGACAGTTATTACTGGGATGGTTTAAAGCGCGGTAATGCCGAATTTATTTTGTGGCAGTATACTACCGGCGGCGCGGGAGAGTTAAAATTCGAGGATAAAACTTTTGTATTGCTCCCGGGTCAGGCAATGTTGCTAAAAATTCCCCATAATCACAGTTATCAGGTATGCAGGCAGGCAAAAGAGTGGGAGTTTGTCTTTATCATCCTGCGGGGCGGCGAATGTTTGCGCATCGGCGGAGAAATTATTGAGCGCGGCGGCCCGGTTTCAAACTCTTACGGTTCCGCCGGAGTTCTTGAAACCGCTGAAAAAATTATCCATCACAGCGGCGAAAAAGATTCCTGCGAAATGTCCGCCATGGCCTATTCCTTTACGATGTGCCTGGGGGCGGAAATCCTCATTAATTCCAATAGAACGGCAACGCCGGAACCGTTGAAATCAGCGAAAAGATACGCCCTGAAAAATTTCAACGGCAACATTAATGTTTCCGATCTGGCTCAAGCCGCCGGCATGAGCTACTCCCATTTTGTCCGCGAATTCACCTTGAATTTCGGCGTTTCGCCCGGGGCATACATTCTGCAACTGCAACTGGAGAAAGCGGTCAACTTATTGCAGAACAGCACGTTCTCAATTAAAGAAATCGCCATTGCGTGCGGCTTTGCTTCTTCCAGTTATTTCTGCCGCGCTTTTCTGAAGACATCCGGCATTTCCCCGGGCAAATACCGCCAGGACTATCAGTAAAACAAACAATGGATCATTGAAATATCGGCGCACTCTAGGAGCCGTTAAAGAAATAACCTTTACATCTTCGCGCTTCGCCCGAATGCCTTTGTATTTTCGCTGTTTTCCGGACAGGCTCTAATCACGATTAAAAAAAATTCCGGCATGACATCCGGAATTTTTTCTTTTTAGCATTAAATCTTTCTTCAAAAAATGAATCATGTATTGTCTTTTATAATCCAGCCATTATTTTTTAATATGGCGCATAGATATAAAAAGTACGAAAAAATATTATCAAACAGCGGAGGAACGGAGATATGGATGCCAAAATCAGAACTCTGTCTTTCAATGAATTTCAACTGGTAATTGAGTGGGCTGTCGCCGAAGGCTGGAATATCGGCCAATGCGATGCGGGAATCTTTCACGCGACAGATCCGCAAGGCTTTTTCGGAGCGTTTATCGGGGAAGAACTGGCCGGGGCGATCTCGGCGACAGCTTACAGCGCGGATTTCGGATTCATTGGATTTTTTATTGTTAAACCGGAATATCGCGGACACATGCTGGGACCCGCTCTCGGAATAAAAGCGTTCGATTATCTCGGAGCCAGAAATATCGGGGTGGACGGCGTGGAAGCCAAAGAAAAGCACTATGAAAGCCACGGGTTCAAACTGGCATATAATAATGTCCGCTTCGAGGGCATGGCAGACGATGAAGCATGTCTCGAAGGTATGATGGATGCCGCGGAGATTCCATTTAATGAACTCGCGGCTTACGACCGCCGCTTCTTCCCGGCTCCGCGCCATGCGTTCCTCTCACTCTGGATCAATCAGCCGGAAGGATTTTCTGTTGCCGCCTGCGGCAAAAACGGCATCAGCGGTTTTGGCACTATCCGGCGCTGCCGGAAGGGTTACAAAATCGGGCCGCTGTTCGCGGATGATCCGCAAACCGCGGAAAAGATCTTTGTCTGTCTTACTGCCAAGATCCCGAAGGGTGAATATTTTTATCTGGATGTGCCTTCCGTCAATCAGTTCGCCAATGCCATGGCGAAAAAGCATAAGCTGCGTCCAGTATTTCAAACCGCACGGATGTACAACCGGATTTCCCCGGCACTTCCGATGGATAATATTTACGGCGTTACTACTTTCGAACTAGGTTAATCAGCAAGAAAACCAAGGGAGTCAGAAGTCAGAAGTCAGGAGTCAGGAGTCAGGAGTCAGCGTTTGACTGCGGTACCCGCAGTTTTATCAAATAAGAAACGAAAGATAAAAGACAAAAGTAAAAATGTAAAAAAGGATTTCTCTGTGTCTGTGGTTAAAAGAGTTTCAAAATAGGAGTCAGAATAAATCCTGAGAATAAGCATAAAACATGAAGTTTTAAAAAAGCCGGAAACACTCAAGGACAACTCCGCGGCAGCATAGGAACAAAGTTAAAAGACATAAGTAAAAATGTAAAAAAAGTTTTCTCTGTATTCCCGCGACTGCGGGATGCCCTTTGTGGTTAAATTAAAAGAATAAAGATGAAAGAAACTAAAATTATGAATCCCCATGGACGTTCAGTTTTCGGAGACGAAATCGCTTTTTTAAAGCAGCACATTCCGGTGCTGCTGCTTGAGGATGAGAATTCTCAGGCAAAAATTGCCATTGCGCCCAGTCTCCAGGCGCGAGTCCTGACCAGTACTGCATCCGGAGACAGCGGCCAGTCCTTCGGGTGGATAAACTGCGAACTTATCGCGTCCGGCGAGAAACGGAAACAGATCAACGCGTTCGGCGGCGAAGACCGTTTCTGGCTCGGCCCGGAAGGCGGCCAGTTCAGCCTGTTCTTTAATAAAGGCGCATCTTTTGAGTTTGAAAACTGGCAGACCCCGGAGGCTGTGGACTGGGGGGTATGGGAGCAGACCGGAACCGCACCCGCCAGTGCATCTTTCAGCAAGGAATTCCAGGTTACGAATTATGCCGGCACGGTGTTTCATGTGCTCGGCGAACGCGCCATACATTTGCTGACTAAACCGGTGGCGGAGGAATCATTGAAAGTCAGCTTCGGGCAAAGCGTTAAAGTCGCGGCATACGAAACAGTGAACAGCATTACCAATAAAGGCAGTGTCGCATGGACCAAAGAAAGCGGTCTGCTTTCAATATGGATTTTAAGTATGCTGAAACCGTCTCCCGGCACCGTAATTGTCGTTCCGTTTAATTCCGGCGCAAAAACCTCCACAGAAATCAACTCCGGATATTTTGGCGACATCCCGGCTGACCGGTTCACTATCTCCGGACCAGCCGGATTTCTGAAAGCGGATGGAAAATTCCGATCAAAGATCGGGCTGCTGCCGGAGCGCTCAAAAGGAATCGCCGGCAGTTACGCGTCCGACAGCAAGGTGTTGACCATTATTACCTGTTCTCAGCAACCAGGCGTCACAGACTATGTCAATTCGATGTGGGTGCCTTTCCAGCAGGAACCGTTTCGCGGGGATGTGATCAATGCCTATAATGACGGACCGCTGACTCCGGACGGTGCTCAACTGGGGCCGTTTTATGAACTGGAATCATCTTCCCCGGCAGCGGCTGCCGCGCCCGGGAAGGGAATTACCCATATTCACCGGACATTCCACTTTGAGGGAAGCGAAGCAGACCTTGACCAGCTGGCGGTAAAACTGCTCGGCGTCAGCTTGAAGCAAATACGCACTATCTTCTAATCCGGGCAAAAAAAACTCCCGCAGAGTGCGGGAGTTTTTAAAATAAATACTGTGCCTGAGATTAGATCTTGGCGGCAGTCCAGTCAGCCTTGCTGACAAATGCGGTCAAGTTACGACCATCTTTGGTCTGGGCTTTAAAGGCATATCTTTCATTGCCCTTTACGCCGTAGGTAACTTTCTTGGTTACATCCGCTTGAACTTTTTTCTTCGCCTTGACGTCGTAGAATGAATGCTTCATTTTACCATCCCCTTTTGAGGTTATTGTTATTGCTTGCTCAGCCCGAATCAAGCTTGAGCAGGCGAACTGAAATTAACAATAGCCGTAAAAATGCTTAATGCAAACTCAAAAAATAAAATGAATTAAACAACTCACGATTTTTTGCTGAAAATTGCGCTTTTTCAGGCTTTTTTGAGCATGTCGGCAATAGTTTTTGATTAAACCATTATTTATCCTGTCATTGTAAAGATCAGGATAGAAAGAAAAAAAAGACGATCTTTTTTGTCTGGACATCTTGCAAAAAATATTCTTTGACATTATAATTTATATTATAATTTATTCTAAGAGAAAATTAATGAGGTGTTGCAATGTCTTGTTATAATGAAAAAGTTGAAGCCGTTGTCGCCAAACTAAGCCAACTGAAAATCGTGCCGGTGCTGGCAATAGAAAAAGTTGAAGACGGGTTGAAGATGTGTGAACTGCTTGACCGCTGCGGACTGAAAATCGCGGAAATTACATTCCGGACAGCGGCGGCGGAAGAGATTATCCGCCAATCCTCGAAAAAATTTCCGGAACTGGTCATCGGTGCAGGAACTGTGCTGAATATCAATGATCTGCACCGGGCATTCAATGCCGGAGCGTCTTTTGCCGTTGCGCCTGGCTTCAACCCGACTGTTGTTAAAGAAGCGATTAAAAGCGAATATCCATTTTTCCCGGGAGTTTCCTGTCCGACGCATATTGAACAGGCCTATGAACTGGGAGTCAAAGTCATGAAATTTTTCCCTGCCAAAGCTGCTGGCGGCGTCAAGATGCTGAAAGCGATTATTCCGCCATATCGCCATCTCGGGATAAAATTAATTCCTACCGGCGGTATCTCCAGCGACAATATAAAGAACTATCTTGAGCTTCCGGAAGTCATCGCCGCCGGCGGTACCTGGCTGGGAACCTCCGCGGACATCAAGGCGGGGGAATGGGACAAGATTGAGCAGCTGGTTCGTGATGCGATCAAGCTTCTTGCTTAAGTAAAAACAAAAACCGGACTACACGAGGTCACAAAAAATGAAAAAAATTGCATTGATTACCGGCGGGGCACGCGGTATCGGCTATGGAATTGCCTGCAAACTTGCAGCGGAAAACTGCGATCTGGTCATCTGCGATATCCAGAATGAAAGCGATTATCAGGCGAACATGGACAATTTAAGAACGCTTGGGGCGGAAGTGTTGTATTGCCGTTGTGACATTACGGATGCAGCAGCCAGAAAAAATATGCTGGAAGCGGTTAAATCACGTTTCGGCAGACTCCATGTGCTGGTCAACAATGCGGGAGTTGCCCCGGCGGTAAGAGCGGACATTCTGGAGGCGACGGAAGAAAGTTATGAAAGAGTGATGCGCATCAATCTGCAAGGTCCGTATTTTCTCACACAGTTGATTGCCAATTACATGATTGAACAGAAAAAATCTGCGGTCGAAACCGTGTGCTGTATTATCAATATGTCATCAGTTTCGTCGACGGTGGCTTCGCCCTCACGCGGAGAATACTGTATTTCCAAGTCCGGCATCAGCATGGCAACCCGGTTGTGGGCGGCCAGGCTTGGCGAATTCAATATTCCGGTTTATGAAATACGGCCGGGGATAATCAAGACCGACATGACCGCCGCGGTTACGGAGAAATATGACAAGCTGATTGCCGAAGGCCTTTGTCTGCAAAAACGCTGGGGTTATCCGGAAGATATCGGCCGTGCGGTGGCGATGATGGTACGGGGGGATATTGCTTACTCCACCGGCCAGGTCATCAATGTTGACGGCGGCATGACCATTGACGTATTATAATTCAATCAGAGGAACATCGTATGGCGGAAAATTTAAAAATTCAGGGACGGGACGTTCCGGTAATCAAAGTGCATACGCTGGTTATCGGAAGCGGCGCTGCCGGACTTAATGCCGCGGTTCAACTCCATGCCCGCGGCGTAAAAGACCTGCTCATCATCACCGAGGGGCTGGGCATGGGCACTTCCATCAATACCGGCAGCGATAAACAGACTTATTATAAACTGGGGCTTTACGGCGCTGAACCCGACTCGCCGGTGGAACTGGCAAAGTCATTTTTCGGCGGCGGTTCCATGCACGGCGATCTCGCATTGGCGGAAGCCAGTCTTTCCGCCCGCGCGTTTCTCAATCTGGTCAATCTCGGCGTGAAATTCCCGCAGGACAGTTTCGGCCAGTTTGTCGGCTACAAGACCGACCACGACCCGCGGCAGCGCGCCACTTCTTTCGGCCCCTATACTTCCCGTGAAATGTGCCGGGTGCTGATTGATGAAATCCGCCGCCGGAACATCCGTGTCCGGGAAAACCGCGTCACGGTCACGCTGCTTACTGTCGGAGAAGGCGATTCAAAACGGGCTGCCGGGGCAATTGCGGTTCATACGGAAAACGAGAAAAACACGTTTGAGGCATATGCCGCCGAAAATGTAGTTTTCGCGGTCGGCGGCCCCGGCGGACTGTACAAAACCAGCGTTTATCCGAACGTTCATACCGGCGCGATCGGCCTGGCTTTGCAAGCCGGTGTGAAAGCACAGAGCCTGCCGGAGTCGCAGTATGGAACCGCGTCAATCAAATTCCGCTGGAATGTATCCGGCACCTATATGCAGGTGTTGCCGCGCATGATATCCACCTCGGCCGACGGCGTCAGCGATGAAAGTGAATTTTTGCGGCCGTATTTTGCGACTGAAGGCCGGATGAATACCGCGGTTTTCCTTAAAGGCTATCAATGGCCGTTTGACCCGCGCAAAGTTGCCGGCGGTTCTTCGATTGTGGATATTCTGGTTTACATCGAGACCGCGTTAAAAGGACGCAGAGTGTTTATGGATTTCCGCCGCAACAGTTCCAATTTGAAATTTGAGGAGCTTGGACCGGAAGCGTTTGAGTATCTGAAAAAATCCAATGCATTGTTCGGACTGCCGATAGAACGTCTGCGTAAAATGAATCCGGATGCGATAAAACTCTATGAAGAACACGGTATTGATCTAGTGTCGGAACCGCTTGAAATCGCGGTCTGCGCCCAGCATAATAACGGCGGTCTCGCCGGCAACCACTGGTGGGAATCGCTGAACGTCAAACACCTGTTTCCGGTCGGCGAAGTCAATGGTTCGCACGGGGTTTACCGGCCCGGCGGTTCGGCGCTGAACTCCGGCCAGGTTGCCGGTTTCCGCGCTGCGGATTACATCTCCGGGCGCTATATGGACTTTACGCTTGATGACGGTGTTTTTTACCAGATTGCGAAAGCCGGATTGGCGGACTGCGCCGTCTGGCTGCAGAAATGCTCCGGTTCCAAATACAACTGGCAGGCCGTAAGAGAGGAATTTCAAAACAGAATGACCAAAGCCGGTTCGCATATCCGCTCTGAAAAGCAGCTTGAATCAGCGTTGTCCGAAGCCCGCGCCCAATATCGGCAGATCAGTGAATATGGTATCGCGTTCAACTCTGCTGAAGAGATGATTGAAGCAATGCGCAATATGCAGCTGTGTTTTGCGCATGTGGTTTATCTTGAAGCATTACTGGCCCAGATCAAAAGCGGAGTGGGTTCGCGCGGCTCGGCCATGGTCATGGTTGAAAATGGAATTACCGCGCATCCGATGCTGGGCGAGGAATGGCGTTTTGCCGCGGAAGATGAGACATTCCGCGACAAAGTGCTGGAAACAGTTGCCGCCGAAGACGGGTCTGTTCAACACAAATGGGTGCAGCGCAGGCCGCTGCCTGAATGCAATGCCTGGTTTGAAAACGCCTGGGCGGACTATCGCGAAGGCAGAATCTTCGACTCTGCAAACAAGGGAATATAAATTTATGAGCAACAAAATGTATGATTTTTCAATCATCCGGGACATGCGCAAAAGAGAGAACCTGAATATTGCGGATCTTTCTGAAAAAAGCGGGGTTTCCGCATCGGTTATTTCGAAACTGGAACGCAATCAGTGTATTGCGGAACTGGAAACGATTTTCCGTCTGGCGAAAGTTTTCGGCATCACCGCTTCCGATCTGATTGCGCTTGCGGAAAACCGGACCGCCCATCAGTGTGTCGCCACCAAACACGTGTCGGAAGGATTCGTATTCTCTGAAATCAGTTATAAAAACATAAAATGCCTTTACGGGAAAGCTCCAGCCGGGGCCAAAGTTTCCCGTCCGCATCTGCATCGCGACGATTATGAATTATGCTGGGTGCTGTCCGGAAAACTAAGATTTTATCTGCCGAACGAGAAATACGAGTTATCCGCCGGCAATTCGATTCAGTTCGACGCACTGCTGGACCACACCTATGAAGCGGTGGAAAAATGTGAGTTGATCATTATTCACCTGTGCAAAAACAACCGGTTTTAGGAGAACTTAACCATGAACAGCGGATATCGTAAAATGTCGGCCATTAAAACCGCCGCGGAATTCAGAGAGCATATCAGTAACTTGAATATTAATCTGGGTTTTGTGGAGAAAACACGCTCCGGAGAAACTTCTCCGCTGGGACGTCCGCTGGAGTACAAAGACCGCATTATCGGCAACCGCTGGTGCATCCTGCCGATGGAAGGATGGGACTGCCTTAGTAACGGCGCTCCGAGCGAACTGACCGAACGCCGCTGGCTGCGTTTCGGGCAAAGCGGGGCCAAACTGCTTTACGGTTGCGAAGCCGCTGCCGTGATGCCCTCCGGACGCAGCAATACCCGGCAGATGATGATTAATGATGATACAGTTGACAGCATCGGCGCATTACGGAGTAAAATGGTTGATGCGCATAAAGTAAAATTTGGTACAGCCGACGATCTTTATACCGGGTTGCAGATCACCCATTCCGGCAGATTTGCCCATCCAACTGACGATAAAAAACTGGAATCCAGGACTGCGTATTCGCACCCGCTGCTGGACAAAAAATTCCACAACGACGCATCGTGTGTGGTGAGTGATACAGATGTCGAAGATATTATTGCGCATTTTATCAAGGCCGCAAAACTGGCGCATCATGCCGGCTTCAATTTTGTCGATGTCAAACACGCGCACGGCTATCTGGGACATGAATTTCTCAGCGCGTTCGACCGTCCGGGCAGATACGGCGGGAGTTTTGAGAACCGCACCCGCTTTTTTCGGGAAATCGTCGAAGGCATCAGAAACGAAGTTCCGGAGCTGGATATTTCAGTAAGATTGAGCTTATTTGACTGGTTTCCTTTTGAAAAGGGTGAAGGTAATGCCGGGCGTCCGATGCAATGGAACGGCCCGTATAAATACGCGTTCGGCGGCGATGGCACCGGACTGGGGTGTGATTTGACCGAAACGGTCGCATTTATCAAGCTGGCTGAATCGCTGGGAATAAAAATGATCTGCACCACGGTCGGCAGCCCCTACTATAATCCGCATATTCAGCGTCCGGCATACTATCCCGTCAGCGACGGCTATCTGCCGCCGGAAGATCCGTTGACCGGGGTGGCCAGACAGATCAACTGCGTTGCTGAAGTTAAACAACAATGCCCCGGCATTGTCTTCATCGGCTCCGGCTATACCTATCTGCAGGAATGGCTGCCGAATGCGGGCGAATATGTTGTGGAAAACGGCATGGCGGATTTCATCGGCATCGGCCGCATGGTGCTGTCATACCCGGAAATCTGCGCCGATTCGCTTGCCGGAAAAGAGCTTGACCGCAGGCATATCTGCCGCACGTTCGGCGACTGCACCACCGCGCCCCGCAGCGGTTTGATTTCCGGCTGTTATCCGCTGGATGAATTTTACAAGAAAATGACAGAAGCCTTGAAGATGCAGGAAATTAAACAGGCGATGAAAAAGCAGGTTTAAGGTTTGGCTATTTCAGCGAAAGATCGCCGGTTATTTTCATGCCTGAAACATCATGCACGACTTTCAGGTTTTTGCCGGGGAACAGTTCCGGCAGCAGCCTGTTTAGAATCTCTTCGGCAATAGCGTCTCCTTCGAGTTTGGCACTCTCCGGAACTTCATCAAAGGTTACCCAGCGAACCTCAACGGCATAGCCCTCGCCGTATTGAGATCCGAAGCCGGCGGTATAGGTGGCCTGAACCTCAAAGAGACCGTCATATTGCGGGTTCGCGGTACTGCCGGATGCCGGCCTGATCGGTTTACGATGAAAAAGAGCGCCGAACTTTGCTTCAAGCGCGGCATCTATTTCATCGAGAATAACTTTCAGTTTTTTTTCCCAGAGCTCAAGTTCTGTCGGCATAATTTTAGTCCCGGAATTGTAATGGTATTGGGCCAATTGCAAAACTCAAGTTTTGCATGAATTCAGAATTTAGAATTCAGAATGAAATTCGAACTAAAATCCGGATTTATTCTGACTACTGGCTCCTGGCTCCTGAATTCTGACTCCTTTTGCAATTACCTCTATTACATTACAATCTTCCGGGCAAAATTTCCACTTCTCCGTCGCAGATAGTATTATTTCTTGTGCTCCACCGCGTATGCGGATACTTTCTTATGAACTGCCAGCGTTCTTTCCGCCAGGTCTTTCATGGTGCAGGTCTGGAAGCCGAAAACCAGGGGTTTGATGGTATCGTTCAGCGGCGCGGCCAGTTTGCCTCCGAAGTTTTTGCGCCCGGCCGCCGCGCCGACGATTGACCCGGTGGTCGCGCCGTTGCAGTCCGTGTCCAAAGCACCCATGACCGAAACGCAGATGCTGCGGTCCGGAGCCATTTTCCCATAGAACAGCGACATAACAACAATTAACGCATTATTGACCGTATGCACCGGGCTCATGGCGGCATATTTATTCTCCATCTTTTCCATGAACTGCTCGAATGTTTTGCATTTTGTTATCCATGTCAGCGCTTCGCGCACCGCTTCGGCCAGTTTGCAGTTGCGCGGGATTTCCGAGAGTCCGATTTCAACCAGTTTTTTAGGGTCGTTTTCAACGAATGCGGCGGCAATCATGGCGGCGGCAAACATTTCGCCGTAAATGCCGTTGGCGGTGTGGGTCCATGAGGCGTCGCGCCAGGCGAACTCCGCCGCCAGTTCCGGATTGCCGGCGCAGGCATACGCCCAGCCGTCGGCACGGATTTGAGCGCCGATCCATTCCCGGAATGGATTATTGTGTCTGCGGGTAAAAGCCGGAGTAGCCGGTACCGGGTTCATGCCATGCCTGGGATTAATCATATTGTAATTCAGGATCGCCTGGGTTTCCGCCGTGCAAATTGCATTATACGGCAGCGAACTGTTCCAGCAGTTGGCGACGTCGAACCACTTAAAATCCGGGCCTTTCGACTCCAGCACTTTCAAGCCGATAAGGGAATAATGAATGTCATCGTCCGGCTCCATATAAGCGATATTTTCACGCATGGATTGTTCACAGCCGATTTTTAAACCGTCTCCAGCGTCCGCTCCGCTGAAGTAATAATCCAGTTCCCAATGGCCCCGGTTCTGCAAATACTTTTTAATCGTCAATCTTCCATTCAACCCGCTTGCCCCGTTCATCCCCATGCCTTCGACCGGCTTGCCGAGGGCGCAGCCGGCGGCACGCCCGGTCCAGGCACCGTGAAAACGATCCAGCAGCGCCTTGTCGTTCAATTTCAGCTTTAATTGCCTGGGCCCGTCCGGGCGCTCTTTCTTAATGGCTTCAAGATCGTCCGGCTGAATGTAATTGTAATCTGGTAAACGGGGAAGATTTTCCAGCGCCGCGTGGATTTGCAATAATTTTTGCTCATTGAACGCGTCATATACCGGATGCAGTGCGGCAATTTTCTCCCTGACCGATTCATGGACGATGTAACCTTCATACTCCAACTGTACGATTTCATGCTTAAGCAGCGCTAATGGATTTTCCCAGCCGGATACGATATACATGGTATTGACTCCTTTATTTATAAAAGTTAATAGTGATTATGATTGCTTATTTATCAAGATACATCATATTATTGATACAAACATTGCAATAATGGTCATAATTTATGCAAAAACAACCAAAATATGCTTTTTCATTTTGTCAGATAGATATGAATCCGGAGTTTCCGTTCAGAGTTTCTGATCTGTATACGGAAACAGACCGGGCCATAACTAAATTGCATATCCATGACACCCTGGAGTTAGGTTATTGTTATGAAGGCGCGGGGATATTCGTCGTAGGCAATAAAATACTGCCGTTCAAAGCCGGGGATGTGACGGTCATCACGTCTAAAGAATGTCATCTGGCGCGCAGCCTGACCGGAACGGTCAGTAAATGGCGCTGGATTTACCTGAATCTGGAAAAAATAATATATCCGGTATTTAACGATTCCGCACTGTGCGATTTTTCCAGATTTCAAGGCCTGAATTTCAACAATGTCATTTCTTCGGAACAGTATCCGGTAATCTGCAAGCTGGTCTGTAAAATTGTCGCTGCCGGTATTGGAACGATGAGGTTTCAACAGGAAAGAATAGTTGCCATGCTCTGCCTGTTCGCCGCGGAAATACATGCCGCTTTCGATGCTCTGCCGCATGAGAATTCCCTTGATGAGAGCAGTCCCGGCACCATACAACGTTTGAACGCCGCCTTGGAATATATGATCCGGAAATATCAGGAACCGTTGAGAGTCGAGAAACTGGCGGGGCTGTGCCGGCTCAGCCAGACCCATTTCCGGCGGCTTTTCCGGGAGGCCGTCGGCAAATCACCGATTCAGTATTTAAATCAAATCCGGATCGGCATGGCCAAAGCGGAATTGGATAGAAACCGCCGCCCGGTTGGAGAAATTGCGTTCGAATGCGGCTTTGAATCCGTTTCCAGTTTCAACCGTCAATTCAAAGCTCAGACCGGCCACTCCCCGAGAGAGTGGCGTAATAAATTCATTTGAACATATTTTTCGCAGTTGCGATTCAATGTTTATTCCTTGACTTTTCCATTTCCGGCAGTAGTTTTCAAGCTGAGTTTTTAACCGCATGAGGAGGTATTTTTCATGAAAATCCAGGATTTCTCGGATAAACAGAGCGCGCCGCCGAATTCGTCGACGGCGATCAGTTTGAAAACCGGCTGTTTCATCGCCGCGCTGGCTTCGTTCATATTGCTGATTGTCGCGTTGCCGGCATGGTACTGGTATTGGTGGCGGATTGAACCGGAAAACGGCGAACTGGCAGTGCTTATCCGAAAGACAGGCGATCCGCTGCCGTCAACGGAAATACTGGCGGGCCGCCCCGGACAGCAGGGCATTCAGCTTGAAGTGCTGCCGGAAGGCCGTTATTTCCGCAATCCTTATTTCTGGGGCTGGGGAATCCATAAGATGACTGACATTCCGGCCGGCAAACTCGGCGTGAAAGTAAGGCTTTATGGCAAAAATCTGCCCGCAGGCGCGATTCTGGCGCAGGACGGCTTCAAAGGTATCGAGCCCGATATCCTGGCTCCCGGCAAGTACCGGATCAACCCTTATGCATATGAAGTAATCGTGTTCGACGCCATCAATATCCGCCCCGGCCATGTCGGCGTAAAAACCAGCCTGTCCGGCAAGGACATCCTGAACGGCAGCATGCCGGAGTCCGACCGCAACGCTTACCTGGTCGGCAATGAAAGCAAAGGCGTCTGCGCCGAAGTCATGTCCCCCGGCACCTACTATCTGAATCCGTATTTGTGGACGGTGGTTGAAGTAAACCTTCAGAGCCAGCGGTTTGAGATGGGCGGCACTGATATTATCGAATTTCTGACCGCCGACGGTTTTGCGGTCAAAGTCGAAGGCACGATTGAATTCAATGTCCGCAGGGAAATGGCGGCAATGCTGGCCCATAAGGTCGGCGATATGGAAGACATCATCAAAAAACTGATCCTGCCGCGGGCACGCGGATTTATCCGCATCGAAGGCAGCAAGAAAACCGCGGTGGAATTTATCGTCGGTGAAACCCGGCAGCAGTTTCAGAATGATCTGGAGAAACATTTGAAGCAGACCTGCGACGGCTTCGGGGTTTCCATCAACTCTGTGCTGATCAGGAACATTATCCCGCCGAATGAGGTGGCAAAGATCATTCGCGACCGCGAACTGGCCGCTCAGGAAACCAAAAAATTCGAACAGCAGATCGTGCAGGCAAAATCCCGCGCGGAACTGGTGCGCCAGGAAATGCTGGCTCTGCAGAACGGCAAGAAAGTGGAAGCGGAAACGGCCAGTCTGCGTGCCGGCATCGGGGCCAAGCAGGAACAGGAAGTGAAGAAAATTGCCGCAGTCAGGGAGTTGGAAGTAGCGAAAATTGACAAGGACACCGCAGAGGCACAGGCTCACGCTAAAATTCTGTCCGCCGAGGCGGAGAGGGATGTTATCCGGCTGCATAACGAGGCCGAAGCCGCAGTGCTGAAAGTAAAGGTCAACGCCTTTGGCGACGGCATGGAATGGGCCCGATATAATCTCTATCAGCGGCTGGCTCCGCAAATAAATGGCATCATCACCACAGATACGTCAGTCAGGTCATGGCTGCCGTCCGGCGGCGCAGCGGAAGCCGTCGACAACAGTAAAAAGAAGGAGACTGTACGATGAAAACCAATACAATTTCAGGCATCATCGGATGCATCGTAATAATTCTTTTCGCATATTTCATCTGGACGTGGGGATTCTGCCGTTTTTATGTAGGAGCCGACCAGATGGCGATTGTAACGTCCAAGGACGGCCTGGAACTGCCTTCCGGACAGATACTGGCCGACCAGGGGCAGAAGGGCATTCTGCGCGAGCCGCTGGGCGAAGGCCGCCATTTCCTTAACCCCATTGCCAATGACTGGAAGATCGTGCCGGTGGTGATTATCCCGGCTGGAAAAGTCGGCATTGTCACCGCGAAAGACGGTAAAAGTCTGCCGCCGGGAGAATTTCTGGCCGATGAGGATCAGAAAGGTATCTGGAAAAATGTGCTTGGACCAGGCAAATACCGGTTAAACCCGGAAGGCTATGATGTCACCCTGGCAGATGCGGTCAATATTCCCATCGGTTATGTCGGTGTAGTTACTTCCCTGTCCGGCAAGAAAGCGCCGGACGGCCAGTTTGCCGGACCCGGCGAGAAGGGCGTCCGCAAGGATATCCTGCAACCCGGCCTGTACTATATCAATCCTAATGCCTATAAAATAGATGTGCTGGAAATCGGCTTGAGCCAGGTTGCCCTGACCGGCCGCGAAGGCGGACAGGTAGTTACTAAAAACAAAGCCGAAGTTCAGAATGCGGCGATGGACCAGCTTGCATCGAACGTTCTGGCCAAACAGCTTGAGCGGAGAAAAGATTACATGGGACTGCGCAAGTCGGCTGCGGCCCCGGCCGACAATAAAGCTCCGGCCGGTAAAGCACTCAAAGCGCAGGCTCCGCAGAGTGTCAGTTCATTCGGCTTGCAGCAGTTCGTTGAATTTCCATCTCGCGATGGTTTCGAGATACATCTGGACATGTCGGTGGAATTTGAACTTGAACCGGATAAAATTTCCGAAATTCTGTTAAAATACGGCGATCTGCCGGCAGTAGTGGATAAAATTATCATGCCGCAGATCCAGTCGGTTTCGCGGCTGAAAGGTTCATCCTACCGCGCTCAGGACTTTATTGTCGGCGAAGCCCGCGAAAAATTCCAGAACGAATTGCGCGAGACGTTGTTTACGGTACTGCAGAAAAAAGACATCAAAGTTCACAACTCGCTGATCCGTCATGTGGATGTGCCCGACCAGATATTGCTGCCTATACAGCAGTCCAGCCTGGCAACAGAGCAGAATCTGACGAACATTGCACTCCAGGCTACCGCGCGGAAACAGGCCGAGTTAAATACTGAAGAGTCGCTAATTGAACAGCGCCGCCAGCAGGTGATGCAGGAAACCGAAAAAATAGTGGCCGAAATCAAAGCGCAGCAGGAAAAATCTGTGGCCGAAATTCAGGCTGGAACTAATCTGCTGGTTGCCAGGACTGCCCAGGAAACTGCCGGCGTCCGCGCGACCGTCACCCGTATTGCCGGACAGGCTGATGCCCAGGTCATCACCATGGTTGAAGGTGAGAAGAGCAACGGCTTTAAGCTCCAGCTCGGTGCCATCGGCAATCCCGCGGCTTACAGTCTGCTCATGTTCGGCAAAGAGTTAAACCCGAAGCTGAATATCCAGATCATCCATGCCGGCGAAGGTACGCTTTGGACCGATCTCAAACAGTCGGGATTAGGGACGCTGGGAAGCATCAAAGCTCTCGTTCCGGAAGCCGGAAAATAACTGTAATTGGCCTTGTTATTAGCGAGTGCCGGTCACCTGACCGGCACTTTTCATATTCTGATTCCGGAAGCTTCAATTTTAAGGAGTTGTTCAAAATAAAGTTTACAAGTTTCGTGAAATATCCCGAGGTGATTTAGTGAATTGCCGGAGAAGATGTAAAGGTCATTTTTGAACAGCTTCTAAAGCGGATCACAACGATATTATATACTCTGCGCGGCGGAAAATTTAAAATATACGCGCAGAATTGTGGATTGGATTTTTTCGATCCGACTGACAGGAGATACCCACATCGCCTGAATGAGGAACGGAAAACGGCAGCCGCAAGACGCTGGTCCCGCAATTGCGGGATTGCGATCTTTCGATTTTGTATTCGCACTCTTCGAGTCCCTCGATACCCCGGTAGCAGCAGCCTCTCAGAATAGGAATCAATTCTCAAAATCTTCGCAATCTATGTTAAATTTTCAGCCGTGCAGAGTATAACGTGCTTATTAACAGTTCTTCTCTTTCTCTGAAATAATTTACCGTATTAGTAACAAGGCGGTCGAGTATTCCGGGATCAGGTTTCCCGAACATTGCCGAATAAGGATTGCCGCCGGGACCTAAAGGTTCCGGTGTTACAAAACAGCCTTCCAGGTTGCGTCCGGTTACATAAAGCGCTTTAATGACAGTATCCAGGTCTAGAGAACCCTCTCCAAGTGCACCACGGTTGCTGTCAGCCAGATGCAGATTGACCAGCATATCGCCAGTGGCAAGAATAGCTTCACCGGTATGGTCTTCACTCGACTGCATGTGATAGACATCCGCGTTTATGTGGCGGACACCGGGATGCTCTACAGTTTTAATGTATTTAATCGCATCGGAAACAGTATGCACAATGCTTACTTCTTCAGCGCGAATTGGTTCTATCGCGGCTTTAATTTTTCTCTTCAGAAAATCATCCGCGACGATTCTTAAGGTTTCTGCGCTGCGTTCAAATTCCATATCATCATAAGGAGCAGGCCTGCCGACCGCGGCAGGCACTACCAGAATATATGAGGCCTTCACCTCTTCAGCGAAGTCCAGTTCGCGCCTGAGATAATCAATCGCGGCCTGCCGCTGAATACCGCAGTTGCTCGACAAGTCGTTATTCGCGGAGAATATTCCGCATATGCCTGAAACTTTTAACCCGTAATCATTGAGTATTTTCAAGGTCTCCTTTGCTTTGTATCCCAGATCATTACCGTAATGATTGCCATGCAGTTCAATATATTTTATTCCTGCTTTCTCAAGACGCGCTGCGCTGTTTTGCAGCGGTTCCATGCCGAAACCCCAGTTGCTCCATGAAAATTCAAGCCGGCGGCTTAATCTTTCCGGAGCTGTTTTCAATTTCATAAAAGATTCATGTATTTTCTTATTCTTCTTTTCAAAAATTTGCGGCATCATAGATAATCCTTTGCGCTCTGGAATTCCGGAGCTATTTCTTTTGCGTGTATTTTCAGCAGTTCCCTGCATAATTCTCTGGAATTATCTGTATTCTGACAGATCGGATACGCAAAAAGCGCCTGTGCGAGAATCTTCGGATCTTTCGCGGCGACGGCATCGCCAAGGAGCGTCTGGTGAGTCGCAAGCGAACTTATCAAGCCATGAAAACAGTCAGGCACTGCCAGGTCAGGTTCCGGCGTTATACCGTTCTTGTCGAGAAACATTGAGTATTCAAGCACTGTTCTGTCTTTGAAGCCCTTTACAGCTCCGCGGTTAGGATAGCTGGCTGCAAGCCATTCCCTGGAAACGCCGGCAAGCGCCTTCAATATAATCACGGTCACATCATTGGGATTGGCCGCAAAGTCAGGATTCCTGACAAAGTCCATATCCCAGAATTTCTGATCAAGATCCTTATCAATGAATGATTTGAAATTAATATCGCGTTCACGCCTGGCAATCACGGCTTTATTGAACGCATCTTCAATCATGGCGGTTGTTTTAGAAATATGATTCCCGCAAAAATGCTTCATAGACTTTTCAAAAAACAAATTACACAAACCATCCCATTCGGTGGAAAATATGATTTTGCCGAAGCGCTGATACATTTCCGCCATGAGCCGCAGTGCATAGTGAATGTGAACTTGTGCATTAGGATAGCTGGTTATCGGGCATGGTTCCCAGTTTTTCTGTGCCAGACGCTTTTCTATCAGTTCATAAAGTTCCTGCCCCCTGCATGAACCTCTTAATATATAACTGAGATGATTGACCCCGGCGGAGACTACTTTGAAATCATTGCTGCACTCATCCTTGTCGAATATAAAGCGGTTAAGGTCCCAGCGATGATTCACAAAGCCGCCGCAGATGCCAAGCGCTTTTATCTTTGTGTGATTATTAATCAATCCACTGTACACTGCCACCGGATTGGCAAAATCAACCAACCAGGCATCAGGACAATATTTTTCCATTTTGCGAGCAATGTCTAAAAGTATTGCGCCGCCGGTAAGCGAACGAACCGCTCCGCTTAAAGAAAGCTGGTCGCCGCCGAAGAATCCGCGCTTCAAAGATGCTTCATTGCTGAGTTCACAAGTCTTATAAGAACCGACCGGGAAACTTACGCTGACCATATTAGCGCCAGGAAGCGCCTCTTCAATCTTGTCCGTGAAGGTTACTTTGCAGTTAATCAGTTTATATTCAGGCGTCTTTTTAATCATCTTCGCAACGGTTTCAACTCGCTCCAGATTGAAATCAACCAGTCTGATTTCACCGTTGTCAAAAATCATCTTTTCCTGCATTGCCGCACGAACGATCGGAATGGTGCGATATGAGCCGCCGCCGATAAATGTAACGTTCATTGATAAGGTTCCTTATTTATTTTATGGGTGACATACATGCGAATCTATGCATTTCCTTTTCGAATTAATTGGTCTCAAAGACTATCACTGCATACCCTTTGAGAACTGGAACATCCACGCAGATATATTGCTTGCCGCGCATTTCCGGCGTGGAACGGCTTACCGACTCCAATGTTTCTCTGCGTGTTCCATCAAACGCAACCCCTGTTCCTCAGTCGCACCGTCCCACCATAGTACCAGGTACAAGCCATCGGGACCGTAACGGTTAACCAGACGGTCCCCGGCGGCAAGCAGCGCTTCAAAGGACGGTTGAGCTGTGTGAATCCAAAGCGACTTCTCCGCCTTCTTGACCTTATCGTAAATCGGATACCAGCACTCACTCCCGCAGTCTGGTTTTCCAGCTCCCGGCGTCCATTGAAGAGCATCCAGTTCCTCGACCGCCAATATGGTGTCCAGATGCTTGACTGCATCCACTCCGTCCAAGTGATACAGGGAGAAATCCAAGGCTGCGCATTGTCGTTCTAGAGATGGGATCATGAACTCGCTGAATTGTGAAGGAGACATCAACGCCGAGAAATCACACTGAACCTTGGCTGTCTTGCCGGGCCCCCAGATAGCGAAGGCGGTATATGCGACGCCACCGTCCGGCGTCTTAGCAAGATCATAGAGCGGATCGTAGTACTTGAAGTAGAGATTCTCCATCTGCGCGAGCCGGAGCTTGATTTCATCCGGTTTGTCGATCAAGTCATAACAGAACGGCTGCGGACCCCGCAGTGCAGCCAGAATATCGATGCTTTCGACCAGATCTGGAATACAGACCAAAAATTCGCCGTTGGCGAGTTCGACAGCACGTCTGATCATCGCCTGATGCATTATCCACCATTTGTTATTCGGATCATAATGCAAGGCCGGATGTGTCTCCCAATCCTCAACCACATCGGAGAACCATATTGTGTCCGGTTGAAAGTCAGGCTCAGAACCCAAATACAAGGCCATTGAACCGGGCCCAAGATTAAGATCCATGGAAGGCAGGGCCTCGCCAAGAAACCGCGTCCCGTTCAGCATATTCCGGAACCACAAAACATTGGCTTCTACATCCAGATAAACACGATCAACTGGCATGGCCTCGCGTTTTGGAGCGGACTCTGATGGTGCTAGTCTGGTCTGGCGCGGCACGATCGCGTGAATTAGGGGACGGCCAAGACTCGTGCGGTTCCACCAGGCAGCAAACCGGGCCTTTGACTCGTCCCACTGAGGTTTATGGGCAAGAAAATGTGAGTTCATTGATTATATTCCTTAAATTAGTTATTTTAGCACTAAAGTTTTTCTGTTTTTTCGAGTTTGTCTGCCAAGCAGCAATATTCTGATTTATGGATGTTCATTGCAAAGGGTCACTTTTATAAACTCCCGTTTGTCGGCGGATTCGCGCGCACAAAGACAGCTTAATGTGCCGTATATTCCGTTCCCGGTGATTAAATCGGTACGAGAACGCTGACCGGTCTTCATGGTTTGCAGAAAATCATATACCAGTTCTTTGTCGCCGCCGTAATGGCTTAACGGCCCCGGCGGAACGGTTATTTCCTCGGTATGGTTACGAAAATGGGACATAACTTTTATCCTGCCTGAGAAATCCATTTCAATCGTGCCGCGATAACCGTAGATACGAGCGCCGCGCCGATGCGCCGCGTTTCTGGCAAAAAAGTTTTGATGGTAACTGAGATGGGCCCCGTTTTTCAGTTGAATAATACATTCCCCGATGTCGTCAATTTTTATGTCCCGGGAAAAACGGCACATTTGATGTGTTGTTTTGGCCTCCGCGTCAGCGACAGAGTTATAAGCATTGCGCTCATGAAAGTAATTATAAGGACTTTCATGACATTGTTTCTGTTTCTTGCACTGATCGCAACTCAAGTCAAACGGTTTATCGCCGCCGAAAACCCGCTGGGCACGCATAGCGCAAACTTCGCGAGGATGCTGTCCAGCCAGAAAAAGCAGATAGTCGATATCATGAACCGCTTTCTGCATGAACATTCCTCCGGTTTTCTCGAAATCGCGATACCAGCTTGAAAAATAACCGGCACCATAACCAACATCATTATAGGCAACAAGTTGTTCTACCGTTCCGATGGTTCCCGAATCAATGATTTTTTTAACTTCTAATGTCAAAGGACACAAACGCATCGGCAGCGATACTTCCACCGGCACTGAAGAATTTTTAAATGCCGCATAAAGTCTTTGCAATTGATCAAGATGAATTGAAACCGGTTTCTCCATATAGATCGGAGTGTTCATCTGTTCTAGTGCGCAAGCAACTTCAGTATGCAAGTTGCATGGAGTTCCAATGATAATACCATCCAATTCCACTTCTTTCGCGACAAAGTCTTTTAAATCATCGTAAAAGCGACAGCCGACATCAAGCTTGACCTGCTTTTCTGCAAGTCGCGCCCTGGCGGATACGAAATTGATATCCATTACGGCGGTAACTTCGTAGTCATCCCCATATATACCCAGATATCCGGCGATTGTCGCTGCTTGAAAGCCGCACCCGACTATTCCTATTTTCAACATTCAGAATCTCCCTTTTGTATAAAACCCATTACTCATAATCAACATCTTTGTTTACCTGACAACCTTTTCTTGCCAGAATTCATCAGCCGCACAATGGATATCGCGAATCAGCGGACGATCTTTTTTACGCCAGTGCATGCCGGTGTAACTGAACAACAGTCTTTTTGTTTCAGAATAACGTTCGAGGTCAGTCAAGACTGTTTCCAGTTCCCTGCCTTCCTGCAGTTCCTGTCCGATGTTAAGCATGATTTGTTTTCCCCGAAGCGCCGCCATTGCATCATCTACTTTGGTATAGCCTGCGGCGGTACTGGAGATATAACCGGCTTCTGTATAAACCATTCCGGGAATATTTTCCAGCGTCGCGTAAAACACATGCGGACCGCTGCAGGTATGAATTCCAGGGGCTCCAAAAACTTCGGCTATTTTCAAATCACAAGGCAGCAGGAATTCTTTATACATTTCAGGCGACACAAGATTGACTGAACATTCAGCAATATGAACTGCTGCTTGGGCCAAAACAGCTTCACGCTCTTTTCCGATTGCATTCTTCAGCACCATTACTGCCTGAATCCAGAAATCAGTAATTTTTGCCATCAGTTGATGAAAGCGGTCCGGGTCGAGATACGCTTCAATCAGCGCCTCTTCGCCGACCAGCGCATGGGCAATATTGAACGGCCCCTGAGTATCCGGTAGCGCGATTTTAAAAGAATCCGGAGTCAGCGCCTTGATAGTATTTATCTTCTCCAGCATTGCCGGCATCAGTCCGGAGGTTTTCGGATCCGGCAGCGCCTGCGACATGACATCATCAATGCTTATAGTATAAGCGGGGCAATCCACAGTTTCTGGATTCAGCGGGATTCCAAAACAGGTGACTAGTGTTCCAGGCCCTTTGCCCAGACTGAAATCCAGGGAAACAGGATTCAGCATTTTCAACGGCTCAAGCTTGCCAAGCAGTTCTTTTGCCAGCGCGTTCTCCCGCTGATCGGCGATTGCTGCTTCAGGAATTTCCAGTTCCCCCTGCGGGATAAAAGTATCCGACGGATCGCCAAGATGCCCGATGTAAATCACCGGAAATTCACGTTGTTCTCCGGCGAGAGCAGCAGACCTGGCCTTATTAAGATCTCGCTCCGGATGCTCTGCCAATTGCTGCTGCACATAATTGATTACAGCTTCCAAAGAATCTATCTTTTTAAAAAACATCTCTATACCTATTTTTGTAATTGATTTAGTATTTCATAGTTTAGTGGACTAAAGTTAAAATAATCAGATATACACTATTTTACGTTCAATACAATATCCATTCGGTGTTTGCGTTGTGCTAACTCCGGAATTTGGAATAATGCTTCCATATCGGGTTCTCCGAGATAGCAGAACCTGAGATCATCAATCAGGATATGCTGCGGTGACTTAACATCCCCGCTTACATCTTTTATACATGCAGGAACGTAGCAGCCTGTACATGAAACGACCTCAAGATAAGCGATTCCCATTCCACCATACAGCCATGATTCTATTTTCACAGAAACAGGTTTTTCATTTGTGAAGTAAGGAAATTTTAAAATGAAATATGCGTCATTCAATTCATAGTTTTTAAATACACCTTCTGCAACTTTCTCCGTTGTACCGTCTTCAAACTTAATCGTGAATGCGCATTTCTGGGCGTTGTACATATCCGGCAGAAAGAATTTGACTTTAAGTACACCTGCCGCCATGGCGGATGTTTCGGCGAGTTTTAAAATCTCTTTCCTGAATCCAGTAAATTTATTTTCTATTTTTGCGGTAGGAAGACCATCTCTAAACCGCTTCCACTGATAAAGTTTCTTCTTTAGAAATTCGTTTATCATTTCCGCTGCTTCGGCGGTTATTTGCGTTCTCTTTGCGATGTCTGGACGCTCATCCCCGAACGAATAAAGTTCCTCCATGACAATTCTCAATTTGAACATTATCGTTCTCCAATCAAGCGAAAGCAGCATGTCTTCAACCATGTTCCTGGATGCATTATCTCTGCATTTCTCAATGTATATCCTGAATACCTCCGCATTCACTTCCGAGGCGCTGGTGATTACTGCTTCAAACTCAGACAAAGGACCGGCAAGATAGCTTGCCGGCGACAACCTTGTAGGATGAATTAGTTTTATTTCATAGTAAGATCTGAGAGCGCCAAGTAGAAGCTTGTCGCCGCAGCCGAATACTTCTTTCATGGAATTTTCAAAGTCAGCGTTCTGATCAGTCCATAGCCTCCCCGCATAATGCACCAGAGGCATCACTTCATGCATAAAGTTAAGCGATTTTTCCCAGTTGGTTAAAAGGCCGCCGAGAGGTTTGTGTTTCGACGCATAAACGGTGAAGCTCTCAATATTCCCGGCAAAATACGTTGCCGGAGCAAAAAGATATTTGAAGCCCAGCTTGTCGTACTTGGCAAATAAATCTTCTTCAAGTCTTGATTTGAAATGAGCTTTGGGTAGATCAGCATTTCTTTCGTAATTCCAGCAGCAAAGAATTATATCTCGCGGAATCTTCTCCAAAGCGTCTGAATAACTTTCAAAGAGATCATCCCATATTATCATCTTTTTACCTAGTTTCCGCGTGACAAAATCATGTACTTCCGTTAAGTATTTCGCAAAGATGTTCCCGATGGATTCCCCTTTGTGTACCCTGCCGCGACAAATTAAACAGCAACCTAAGTCGAACGCCTCATCACACCCTAAATGTAAATATTGTGAAGGAAAGATCTGAGCCATTTCTCCAAGATATTTTTTTATAAAATCGAGTGTTTCCGGCAATGAAGGACAGAAGACATGACTTAGCGTTCCTCCAAAAGTGGTTTTAGCATCTCCTCTTATTTCAGCCAGATGTTCAAGTTCCCGGTGTTTCAGGAAAAGTTCTGCGTGGCCGAGGACTGAAACCACCGGGATCACATCTATGTTCTTTCTGGCAGCGTAAGCAACCACTGACTTCATTTCTTCCGGGGTGTAATACTCCCCTTCGGCAGGATAAGGAAACGATTGCGTTTTTATCCTGCCTTCAAGGTAAAGGACAAGGGTATTATAGCCAGCATTGTCAATAAAATCAATGAACTCAAAGATGAAATCCAACCGCTCCATCTGTCTTGCCAAATCAAGCTGAACACCACGGAACTGAAAAAACTTTCCACTTTTCATTTTTCGAACTTCCTTCATTCTCTATTGAAAGGCTTGTGATTACAATTTATCCGCATTTTCTTTTGCAATGTTGACCCAACCGGCCGGCGGTGCCTTAAAGAAATCGGTGATCATTGTATGCGACGTTTCCTGTCCGGCGTTCATCGTTTTTCTAAAAAACGCGCAAAGATAAACTTTTTTGTAATATTTCCGGTCCCATAGAAAACAACTGATATCATCGCCGGCGGCTTTTGAGACTATACCGGTCTGGATATTTTTATCATAAAGAGCTATCCACTTGAATTTACCTTGATGGGGAAATTTTTCATCGGTCTTAAATTCGCCCTGCTTAACTTCATTATCTTTTATCTGAATATAATAATCAGTCATTTTTTCAGACCACGGATGCATGAAATTATACATAAGCTTCAACGGAGTGTCTTTAGACGATTTCATCGTGCAGCGTTCAACTAACTGATCATTCTTTATAATCAGGCTGTAGTTGAAAACAATATCCTTTACTTGTGCCTGCTTCTCCATTTTAAATTCAACGCATTTTATTTTCCCTGACTTGGCAACATCTTCAGGAGAAATATATTTATCATCGGCGTACATTTTAATATCAATTACTTTTTCCGAGTTGCCTTTGTCGTTGTGGCCAGATCCGACAAATCCGATTCCCGGGAACTCAAAAACTGTTCCCCAGTAAGCGTGTTGCAAATCCACGCTTACCGGCAGTTTATCGTATATTACCCGGTTCATGTTCCAGAATGTGGCCGATCCAAGTCTGATTTCAAGTTTTCCGCAACTGACTTCAACTGAGTCAGGGTAGAATGCTTCCATGCCGCCAGCCGCAAACGCCGCCGCAAGCAGCCCAATACCAGCAATTATTTTTTTCATGCATCACTCGCTTTCTTTTAAAATTAAAATCTTAAAATCATGTTTCCTGAGTTCCAGTTCCACTTTGACTCCGTTCACCTCTATGGATTTTCCGGTTTCAAGATCACTGGCTGTCTTCGGTGTGAATCCGAGACCGGAGATGTCGACAATCGCTTTCCCGCCTTTCCCAAAATCCGAAACCACAATAATGGCTTCATGTTTTTGCGGATTCAGATAGAGCACACCCCTGGTATCGGAGGTCAGAATTTTCAACGGGCTATTGCTGTCCCAGCATGGATATACCGAGACTTCTGTTGAACCGTAGCCGAAATCCCTGATCAGTTCCCATGTTTTCTTAAAAGTCGGAGTAAGACCTCCGGCATCCAGAACTATCGGCAAGTCGTATGCCAGAGTCACCGCAAGAAATGTTCTTGTCACAAACTCTTTTTCGTTGCCGGTGACTTGCACCAGCACCTCGGGGGCGCAACCGGTTTGAGTTCCGATTGTCGTGCTGAGCAGCCAGCCTTCTGAAAATCTGTCCTGGAAATCAGCAGGGCCGAATTTTGCTTCCAGATCGAGTGAGATCGTTGAAAAACTCATGCATGGCACAATATTCGTATTGGTCATGTGAGTTATCAGCAAAGGCCGGTTGTCCAACAAGGTCTTTCCTTCAACATAAAGCATAGTATATGTACGCTTGAGTAGTTCCCGGACAGAAAATATGGTGAAGTAAGGCTGGATCTTTCCATCCGGCAATTCATATGCCGGCCCGGTTGTGGTATCGTAACTGGTCCTGTCCCGGATATTGTCATAGTACAGCCCGTCCATTCCGTTGCGCACGAGTTCCCGGGTATAGTATAACAACATATCCTGATAGCTTCTGCACGGTTCGGTATTGTAATCGTCTGATGTATTATCCCGGTAATTGCCATACCACCATTCGTCCATGTACACATTGTATTCGTCCCAGTACATTTCTGATGCGGTCGGATTGAGATACGGAACAAGAAAATCGCAGAATGTACTCCATTCTCTTCCGCGCAGCAGATGTCTTTTGACAAAATCATATCTTGTCTTCGAAACTCCCGGAAAATGCTTCTCTATGAACGGTGCCACATCGGAAGTGTCTTTCGCGGACTGCTTTCTTTCCGGTTTGGCAAGTTTTCTTGTCATCGAATAATCCTTTCCCGCCGGCCATGGATCGTATGCTCCGTCGGCCCCCCATACGCATGTTCCTGCCAGAAGCGCCATAGCAACACTGCCCTCATTCTTAAATTTCACCCGCTCCGCGACATGGCGCCACCCTGCCATCCTGGGCTTGACGGGGGTAGGCTGAAAGCCCATTACATATTTGAACGGTTTCTCCCATACGCAAGGTTTGTTCACAATATTTATTTTCAATATGACGCTGTCATCTTTTCTAATAATTTGTATAGCCGCCTGGTCATAATCAAGGCTCCAGTCCTTGTCGCTGGCGGTAAACCAGCAGAAACCCTTGTAGACGTCGCCAAGCCAGAAATACGGCCAGAAATTGCCTCTGATCTCATCGCTTTTATATCCCATTCTACTATCCCATACCACGCCGTTGCCTTCCGGGATAAAATCCGCCGGATGATTTTTCATCGTGTTGTGCATGGTATGCATCAGCCGGGCCGCTGATTTTTTCAGGGGGATCTCTATCCATGCGTTGTCTATTGCTACTTTACCATCCGGGATGATGTCCAGAGTTACCTTGCACATGCCGTCGTAATCATATTCATGTTGACTTTTTATTTCAAGGCCGCTGCCGCTGACACTTGCCCGGACATTTACGGCATGTTCTTCAACGCTGGTAAATTCAAAGGATTTTTCCTGCAAAGAGTCTTTACCGTTAATCATTAATCTTATGGGGGAGTCCAGAATATTTTCCCCCTGTGAATAGATGCGGTCCCAGAAAAGGCCTTTTATCCCGTAACCGGTCATCAGCGCGCTGACTTCTCTTTTATCTTTATCTGTTTTCAACGGCTTGAATGGAGGGACGATAATTTTCTCCATTCCAATCTGGTTATGCTCCCATGGAAAATGTTTTACAACAAACTCTTTTTCATAGATTTTATTTCCTCCATTTTTTAACGCAATCTCACAAACAGCCTTGTAGGTGTTTTCCGCAAGTTCAGGCAGTTCCCATTCCGCGCGATAATCATTTTTTATTTTCTTTCCAGCAATCGCTTCTCCGATGATTTTGCCGTTGCTGTCTTTTACATGAAACGAAACTCTGACTATTTCGTTTCCTGCGCTGGAAGCATCCACGCGGCATTTTATTAGTTTATAGGATGGATAATAGGCGAATTCCATCTCCGTATTTTCCTGCGCCGCAGGATTATCCCAGCTTGTCACTTTGCCGCTGCCGAATTTCAGGTTTCTGCGCAGCAGTAATTTCCCAGACATCGCGTCCTTGATAGTTGCAGAAAGATCGCTGGTAATCGCAGCTTTTTCGGAATATTTCAAATTAAATTCTTTGCTTTGACCCGCTGCGATCTGCTCTTTTGTGTTCAAAGCCCGCGGCGGACCATCGGAAACAATGCTGACATCACATTCAACACTGGATGCGGTTCCGGTAGAATTAAAAGCGGAAAAGCCTATGTCAAAAATGCCTTTCCTGTAATCTTTGCCCAGGCCTTTAAAGTGTGCTGCCGGAACATCTTTGTCCATAACCATTATGCCCATGCTGTCAGGGTTGCAAAAATTTCCGCTTTTGTTCCACGGAGTCTGTTCGGCAGGCTGCCGCCAGTCTCTCGTCATCTGCAAACGCCACTCCTTGTCAAAGGGCAGTTCTTTTATGCCAAGATCTTCAAGAGGAATCATTACCTCAATTTCCCAGTTTCCGTCTTTGAGAGTACTTGCAGTCACCGCCTTCGGCTCCCATTCTTTCTGCTCGGCAGTACAGACACTTCCTCTAATGACCGGATATTTTTTAGCAAAAAAAGTTCCGAGCGAATTTGAGATAAACTGGCAGACATATTCTTTGTGCGGCGGCATAATAATCAGTTCCACCGCATCGTCAGCGTAAACTTTGCCATTGCGCTCTCTCACGCGTGACAGCAATTTCATGCCTTCCGGCGGCAGTTCGCTTTTGCAGGCAAAGTAGAGATTTTTCGCATCATAGCCAATAAAGAAAACCGCATCGCGTCCGGTTAAATAATTCGTTCCAAGCTGAAGAGTTCCGAAACTTTCAGACGCCGTGCGCCATTCGCCTTCCTGAATCTTCCCGTCAATCACTGGCGGCTTTGCCATTTGCGGTGTTCTGATATAAGACGGCAATGCGGCATCTGCGCCGTATGTCAATGACGCTGACATACCGCAAACCGTAACAAGAATGTATTTCAATATTATATTCATCACTTTCCTTCCGCTTGTTTATTTTTGTTGATTTCCATATTGCCTCTTTCCCAAATTGCTTTCACTTCCATGTCGCTCAATTTTCTGGAGTAAATCCTGACTTCATCAAGCAGATAATTCTGCGAAGCATCGGCTCCGATGGAGAAATTGGTGGAAGGCAGCGCCTGCGATGAAACTTTATTCACAAAATCTTTCGATGAGAAAGAACCGCCATCCATACTTATATACACCTTGTTGCCGCTCCAGGCGAAAACCAGCAAATGCCACATATTATCCCCCTTGACACCCATTGCCGGCAAAGCCAGGCGGGTATCTGGAAGAACTGCGCTGTAAAGTACTCTTAAGATGATTTTCCGTTCCAGCGGAGAAATGTTTTTAGGGTCATTTTCAGTTTCCACGCCAATATAACCTTTGCTGCATTCGGTGGCAAAAAAAACTGTTCGCGGTTCTCCAATGCCTTTTTGCCAGTTGTCTGTAAAGAACCATAAACTAACGGTGCCCGGCTTGTCAAAATCAATATTGTCCGGAGCCGAATATCTTAGTTTGGCACCGCCTTTTCCGCAGAGCAGCGAATACCCGTTAACGCCTTTTGCAAAGTTCTGTTTGCCAAAAATCAATAACGGCGTTGCGGCACCAGCAGCCATTTCAGGCAGTAGCGATTGCTTATCGAAGTTCTGTTCAAAAGTGATTGCATCCGATGCCACAGGCAGGTTCCGCCCTTCAAACGCCGGGCATTCTGTTACAGCCATGATAAAAAAAAGAACCAATAACCAAATGGATTTCAGAGTGATTCTATCCATACTTATTCAGTATTGCTCCGTTTTAATGCGGTGCCAAATTATAAAGTTATCATTTTTAGTATTTACGACAGGCAATCAGTGCTCAGTTGCCTTTCCAGAATGCTGATACCAACGATGCCTGATCGTTGGGAATATCGCCAATGCTCAGACTTTTTACATGACCGTCATAAAACAGCGCATTCGCATTTTGGGCATGGCGGAAATTTATTCTGGCCGAAGTTGCCGCCGCCGGCTGGTTGCCGTTGCCGAAGTTATAGGCGTATTGGTACAGTCCATTGCCGTCAATCGTCTCCGTCATGCATAACGCCTGACCGGTTTTCTTAATTCTGGTTATTTTCTTGATTAGTGTCCAGTCATTAAACGGGGTGATTTTTGCATTAAAAGCCCAATTGTAATATCCCCAGTTAGAGCCGGCAAAATCTACTGTCATTGACGGGCACATGTATCTGCGCATTGCCGCCACTGATGGAAATCCATTTTTAGGATAAACAATATTGCAGTCACTGAGGAACTGCATCCACATCCGGTTCGCATAAGGCGCATAAGCACCCCCGGTGTGCATGGGCAGAATCCAGTCGTTGTATTCATTACAATATGTCAGTACCCCCATCCCGGCAGTCTTGAAATTATTCTGGCAGTTTGTCTTTTTCGCAAGTTCGCGCGCCTTGTTCAGCGCAGGCAGCAGCATTGCCGCAAGGATTGCTATGATGGCGATCACAATCAGCAGTTCGATTAAAGTAAAACCTCTAAGCATCAACGAGTTGCGACTTATCGGCTCTGCCTCATCGACCAAACCGTGCGTGCGGTTTTCCCTCACACGGCTTTCCCCCTGTTCTTCTTCGTTTAGCATT
>CAIPAT010000457.1 GCA_903863035.1 uncultured Lentisphaeria bacterium | reverse complement strand
TCAATGGGGAAGTTGACCCGCAGAGTACCGCAAGCATCTTGCTTGCGAATGCCTTCAAGGGGGATGTTGACCCGCAGAGTACCGCAAGCATCTTGCTTGCGAATGCCTTCAAGCTGGAAGCTTGAGTTACTTTGAGTCCCGGCAAACACAAAGGCATCCGCGAGAATCGCGAAGATGTAAAGGTCATTTCTTTACGGCTCCTAAATTCAATCTGAAATATCGCCGGATGGATAATATTCTCAAGCCTCAACAACACACGAGCCAGACATATATACGGTGATTCAACTCAAAAACTAACCTTAAATGCAAATATCAAGCTAAGAAAATACCGAAAAGTAAAATCTGAATCAGATAAAACTGTACTAATGATTATTTCCTGATTGTGCCAGTGCTGCAACAGGCTGTGGTTTATGTCCTTTATTGAATGCATACAGCCAGAGTATTCCGGTCACCACATTAATCAGGGCGTTGATGCTAAATACTAAAACCGACCCGAATATATCAAGCAGATAGCCATTGACAATGACGGCTATGGCCCCGGTGCCATAAAGCAGCATCAGCCTGACTGCGCTGAAAGCACCGATTATCTGTTGCGGGACAATTACATAGTGTGCCAATGGAATGGTTATGCCTTCACAGGAAAAGGATATGTACATAGTGAAAAAAAAGATTAAGAACAGCCATGCAGATGGGGCCAATACCACTCCCATAAGTGAAACAGCCATACAAAGATTGGAAAACAATAAAACTTTACCTGCTCCATAACGATCAACGGTAAAACCGATACTTGCGGTACCAATCATTCCTCCTAAAAATATAAGCATGGTGGTATAACCGGCGAATTCAACGCCCAGTCCCAACTGTTTCATGCCGGTAGCCATTGCAAAATAGCTGGCGCCGCCGCATAAACCGCGCAGCGTGTTCGGCAGCAGCAGCAGTTTAAATTCTCTCGTACCGACAACACTCCTGAACGCTTTAATTGGAGAAATGGATTTAGAGCCTGCTCCTGTCGAGAGTTCCGGTATCTCCTTCACATTTTTTACGACGATTGCGGCAATAAGCAGCAGAATGGCCCCCATGACAAAAGCTACCGTAAAGCCATGGGGATAACCCAGATAAAGTAGCGCGTTACTGGAAATATACCCGCAAAAGAGACCGAGCAGACCTCCGCCCACCCCCATAATACTCATGAATTTGCCTTGAATACCAGCGCTGATCGCACGGACAAACAGCGCGGAGAATATCAAAGCCATAAAAGATATTAAAACAGATTCGGATATTGTTCCTATCGCCATGACTGGCACGGCTATACCAGGGTGGCGCATCCAGTCAGGCGCCAGAGAAAGAAAAATCAGCAAGGCCGGATAAACAGCCATCGATGCGGTAAATATAGAATACACGCGCACCCGGTTGCTTATTCTGTCAGCAACCCCCATCAATAAAAAGTACGATATTACTGCAGCAATCTGGCCGAATGACGCGATCATGCCCATCTGACTGGTCGCCAGGCCTAGTTTTACCTGAAAGGCCTGCAATTCCGTGCCTGAGAAAAGCGGCATATCAGCAGACTTGATCATCATATTCAACGACAGCGAACGCACATTGCGCTTCTCAACAGGATGAGTCGTGATTTTATTCAATAGTTTATCAGTAAGTCCAGCCGCCGGTTGCATCTCCTTGATTTCTCCCCGCCTTAATTTTATTACTGCACGCCGAGAAAGGCTTCGAATTCAGCAGCCGTCTTAAAATATGTTTTTTTTAATTTGATCACAGCAATCATCGGTGACAATAACTGACCTTGAAAATAGAACTGTAACAAATTTGCGCTCTTCACTTCTTAACGCCCCAGTATTTCTTGATGGCTTCAGCCAGTGGCTGCCAATATGTATCCGGCCGCTCTTCCAGGCCGATTGCTTCGTGACAGAGCAGCCCGTCAGCTCCTGCGAAAGAAGTGATCTGGATCTCGCGAATTAAGTCGTCAAGCGGGGTCTGACAGCGTTTCTGGTAATGCCATAGCTGCATCCAGAAATAGATTTTCTGATCTTGGCTGGAGAATTCACGGAAACTCTTTGTATCGTCAATGATCCGGCTGTATGGAATATAGTAGTGTCCGACCACCAGTGAATCTATCCAGCCTTTTTTCACCCAGCTTTTCCAATACATTTTTGCATTACCGAACGGCCACCCGTAATTTTCATTCTGCACGGTTTTCACGCTCAGTCTTACTTTCTGTCCGGCATCATGAATAATTTTTGCGGCATCTTCAAACAGTTTGTCCAGTCCTTCCGCTTTGATATCCTGCCATTTTGTTTTGTCAAAATCCTGCTTCATGATATCTATGCCCAGGCGTTTCTTGTACTCCTCAACAATTATCTGGTTATAACCATACTGGTCATCCTTATCTGCCCCGTGATAAAACGCATGGGTACGGGTACACAGATAAATGCCGTCAGCATGGTAATTCACCAGTTCGCGAATAATATCAAGCCTGTATTTCCGGACTGCCGGAATATTGTAGCACAGAGTACCCTTTTGCGGTTTGCCGTTTTTATCCAGCATCATGTATTCCGGATGATCCAGCAACAGCGGATTTGTAAATAACTCTTCCTGCTCTTTTACCGTCCCGTACTCATCCATAATGGTAACCCAAATATAGATTTTAATGTTATTTTTACGTGCTTCGCGAACAGCAATCTTCAAAGGATCAATACGCTTAAATACATCGGCATTCTGTTTTTGCTTTGGTGTCAGCTTGCTTTCGGCAATTCTTCCCGGATATACCGTTCCAACTTGGGTCGGATAAGCAAACGTGCCTAACCCCGACACCCGCCAGTGTACCCCGGTCACATTATACTGTACGCACTGCTGAAAAAATTTAACTATTTCTTTTTCTTCATAAGTAACTGCGCCCGCGTTCCGGCAATAATCCAGTTCATCAAAGTAATCTACATTGAGCCAGAATTCTGCCGGGTTATCGGTACGGGACGCCGGAACCGCCAGTTCGCAGGCATTTATGGATGGCGATTTGAATTGCACTGCACCTTCAATCGCGAAAGCATTAAACTGCACGTATGCTGTATTACTCGACGGCAAAGTCATTACTTCGAGTTTTTGCCACTGCTCGTTCAATTTTACTTTGGGTGACTCCGAAACACTAAGCCACTTATTATCTGCCGTGCGAAACGTAACCGCCAGGAAAGCGCTCCCGCCAGTCATACTCCTGGCCATAACCGAAGCTTTCAATGGGGTTTCCGATTTTACAACAAGCATTCTTTCTTTCTGCCAGCCGCCGTTCATCAGGGATGGATTGCCTTTGGGGTCGCCGGTCCGGTCAACCGTCACCTCTATTGCCGTAACACCGTCTTCGCCTTTTATCGTCTTGAATTTACCGCAACCGGACGAAACGAATGTCCAATCTGCCTGACTGCCGTTTTCAAGTCTGGAAAACTCAGGGTTCTTTAACAGATTCTCTCCGGCATATACAGGTATCATACAAATCAGTAGCACAATATTCGCTATAATATTTTTCACGATAAAACTCCATTTCGATAGCATATAAACCTCTCACCACCAGCGAATCGGAGATGCGCTGGAGGTAGCCTCCTTTAACGTGAACATATTGACATGCCCATCCAGGAAGGATGCATTAACGCGTTGTCCGGAATGTTTAAAACTTAAACCAGAAGCCCCGCTATAATTAGTAAAATAAGTCGCTGTAGTCAAAGTCCCCGGGGTGTAAGCATCGGCAAATGTAGTCTGTGAAGTAACCGGGTATTTTAATTTTGAAACCTTTACCCCTGAATCAATCGATGTTCCATCCCACATGCTGCGGAAAGCATATGCTACCGGATTATTCAGATCAACATTGGTCTTGCAGTTTAATAATTTTGTATTTAAATAGCGTTTATTAACGAGCAACGCAGCCCAGCGATTAACGCTTCCCCAACTACCGCTTTTGGGCATAAACTCTTTACTGTCGTCTAGATAAGTAATCATTCCCAATTGCATTTGCTTTAGATTGTTCTTGCAGGAAGCATCGTGCGCCAATCCCCTTGCCTTGTTCAGCGCCGGCAGCAGCATCGCAGCTAAAATAGCTATAATAGCGATCACAATCAGCAGTTCGATTAAAGTAAAACCTCTAAGCATCAACGAGTTGCGACTTATCGGCTCTGCCTCATCGACCAAACCGTGCGTGCGGTTTTCCCTCACACGGCTTTCCCCCTGTTCTTCTTCGTTTAGCATT
>CAIPAT010000456.1 GCA_903863035.1 uncultured Lentisphaeria bacterium | reverse complement strand
GTCGTGCCGCCATCCTTGCTGCGTTTCACGAAGATGGCGCTTTCGCCCCAATCGTCACCGCTGCGCATACGCCCGGCAACGGCCGCATATACCGTGCCGTCAGTTGCTACTCCGAGGGCCGGGATGCGAAACTCGGTAAAGCCGAAATCACCAGCCCTGAACAGATCGGTTGTTTCAAACACATTCATCGGTACTCCTTTTATCATTGTCCGTCTGGAACGTAATAAGTGCTGCTGACAGTTACCGCGCGCAGGCCGGTACGGGAACTGGGCTGAACATGGCCGTCGGAATACAGCCCGTTTACAGGTACTCTGCAGACGGGCGGGATTTGCGATGATTTTAATCGGTAGAATGGAAAGGTTGTAGCGCTGTAGTCTACGTAGCTGCCCGGGAACGGATGGCTGGAAGACATATTTGAGCCATCGTACATTGCATTATCTGACGCCAGCAGCGCATTAGGGGTATCCAGACGCGTCGGTCCAACCAATACCGGAGTTACCGGACTGCTGGCAGCAAACGCAGTGTATCCTCCCCACAACAGGAAATAATTGGTTCTCCATCCTGTATTTGCGCTGAAAGTGTCACTGGCATATTCAGCCTTCCAACCAGACGGTAGAAAGGGGGACACAGGGCAGTTCAGCATTTGGGAGGGCAGGTAATCACGTATCTGATAGCCAAGACGCCCGCCGTTTGAACCCGAGCTGCTGTACATCAAGTATCCTGGATGCGAAAAAACTTTTGCCACTGTATTGTAGCAGATAGTTGGCGGCAATAAGCCGTTATAGTCTACGGCATAGGACGCCGCCGCGTATCCTATTTGCCGCAAGTTGCTAATACAGCCCGCGCCCTTGGCCATGTCCTTGGCGCCTTTCAGGGCCGGCAGAAGCATGGCCGCCAGAATCGCGATGATCGCGATCACGACCAGGAGCTCGACGAGGGTAAATCCTTGGAGTACCAAGGATTTACAGCTTGGATTGCATGACGCTTCCTGCCGATGTTTTAGAGTTTTCCTTTGCATTTCAACACCTCCCGTTTTTAAGTTATTTTATAGATTCTGAGTGTCCAACTTTAAAAAAAATTCTTTTTCACCACTAATCCGCACTTATCTAACACTAATAAGACATATGCGTTGAATGATATTTTTAGGAAAAAAATATCATTCGACGCATGGTTTGTTTATAATTAAGATTACATTTTTGTTAGTGTTCCAGTTAGTGACGATTAGTGGTGAAATCTTTTCTTTCGCATTCGCGAACTTCCGAACTCTAGAACTTTAGAACTTTCCCCAGCGTCTCTTCTACTGACGCTTGGCCTGTGTAGAAACGTTTTCCGCAATCATTCACCGCATCCTTTATTTGGCTGTCGGCATTGACAGCCACCCAGTTCCTGTCGCTTTTTTCAAGAGTGTCACGAATGACATCATACGGAACAGGGTGGCCCTTCAACTTTTCCTCGCTATCGTAAAATTCCGAATATATCGAAAGGTTTCCGTTAAGAGCCGCAAACTTCTTTTGGATTTCCTTGCTAGCGAGATACTCGATAAGTTTCAAAGACTCCTCCGGATATTTGGTGTCTTTCATAACTGTCATGGCGCTAAGATGGGATTCGAATGCAGAATCCGAAGATGAGGGCAGTACGGCAGCCTTCCAGCCGAAAATATTCTTTTCCTCAATAAGTTGGGTAAAGAAACTGTAGCGCCCCTGACAGAGGATCTTTCCCTCGCTAAATAAATTATACATGCTTTCCGGCATGATTTCTAAACGTTTATCGGAGTAATTTATGCATCTCAGGTGCGAATCCCCGATCATGGACAGGATTCTTTTTGCTTTTGCTTTGTCCAATTTTATTTTTCCGTCCTTTGACAGGGACGAGACACCATAAAGGTTGAACAGGTGCATTAGGTTTCCATATATCATTCCATACTCGCCATTGCCGGAATATTTATTTTCAAATTCAAGGGCAACGGCGAACATTTCCTCCATTGACTCCGGGATTTTCAAGGTTTTCGATCTGGCAAGCAAATCGCAGTTCACATAAAGATATTGAAGAGTTAGTGAAAAAGGAACAAAGCACGGGTTCTTTTCCGATCTGAAATGTTTTCGCACAGCAGGCAGCATCTCTTCTTCATTGATCCCGAGCCTTTCAAGATCGCCAACAGGAATAAACTTATCCTGCTCGATATCCT
>CAIPAT010000455.1 GCA_903863035.1 uncultured Lentisphaeria bacterium | reverse complement strand
GGTTGAGCTTGCGTCGTAGTTTAAAGGCTCAGCCAAATTTCTACTGTTGTAGATCATAAAAACTGCCTGCGCCGGAAGCTGGTTTAAAGGCTCAGCCAAATTTCTACTGTTGTAGATTTTATACACTCATCCGTACATTTGACGTTTAAAGGCTCAGCCAAATTTCTACTGTTGTAGATATGGTTTCTTTTATCTCGCTTATATCGTTTAAAGGCTCAGCCAAATTTCTACTGTTGTAGATCATTGCAGTCTTTCAGTCCAGCGCATGTTTAAAGGCTCAGCCAAATTTCTACTGTTGTAGATAGCTTAAAGAATCCCAAGTCAAGATAGTTTAAAGGCTCAGCCAAATCGCCGGCAAACTGTAAGCCTGACAATCAAATCGCGCATTTTTAAAATTAAACTTGAAAATTGCGCGATTTATTGTTATCTTATTAATAGCTAAACTGATAGATAAGGAAATAGCATATGTTTTTCAGGCAGATACAGCAGGAACTGGCACAGACGGCCGCAGAATATCCGGTCGTAACTATCATCGGGCCGCGGCAATCCGGTAAAACCACGCTGGCGCAAATGCAATTCCCCGACTATCGCTATGCTAATCTGGAAATGCCGGAACTGCGTCAACTGGCAACCAATGATCCGCAAGGATTCTTTGCGCAATATCCGGCGCCGGTGATCATTGACGAAATCCAGCGGGTTCCGGAACTGCTGTCATACATCCAGGCGTTAGCTGACAAATCGAAAAAACGCGGACAATACATTTTAACCGGCAGTCATCAGGTACGCCTGCACGAAGCGGTCAGCCAGTCGCTGGCGGGACGCACCGGGCTGCTCAGTCTGCTGCCGCTTTCCATTGAAGAACTGAAAAACAACAATGCCGCCGCGCTTGATCGCGATGAACTTATCTATCGCGGCTTCATGCCGCGCATCTATCAGGAGAATGTCGATCCGACCAGACTCTACCGCAACTATTTTCAGACTTATGTCGAGCGCGACGTCCGGCAGATGATAAACGTAAAAAGCCTGATCGCTTTTGAAAATTTCATGCGGTTGCTGGCCGGGCGGATCGGGCAGATCGTAAATTTAAATTCTCTGGCCGGTGATGTCGGAGTGTCCGGCACCACGCTCAAAGAGTGGCTGTCTGTGCTTGAGGCGTCATTCATCATATTCCGGCTGCCGCCGTATTTTGAGAATCTCGGCAAACGTAGCGTCAAATCACCCAAAATCTACTTCACCGAAGTCGGACTGGCCGCGTATCTGCTGGGAATTGAGAAAGCGGAACAGGTTGCCCGCGATCCGCTGCGCGGCAACTTGTTTGAAAACATGGTGGTGATGGAAGCGCTGAAAGCCAGATTGAATTCCGGCGGCGACCCCAATTTATTTTTCTTCCGGGACGACAAGGAGCATGAGGTTGATTTGATTTTTAAACATGGCCGCCGGCTCCTTCCAATTGAAATCAAATCAGCGATGACCTTCAACAAGGATTTTGTTAAACGGCTTGAGTACTTCAAAAAAATCGCACCGGACGCCGGAAACGGCGCGGTCATTTATGCCGGCGAACTAACCCCGGAAGTCTCCGGCAACAAGTTCGTAAACTTCACCAATACCGCCGGTATCTTCGCGTAACCCAATCACGAAAACCATTTATACTCTGCACAGGATATACAGATAGAGTACCACAAGCATCCCTGCTTGTGACTTCTCCGCTGGAACCGCTCAAGCTGGAAGCTTGAGGTACTTTTTAAAAATCCTGTCCATCCTGTCCATCCTGTCCATCCTGTCCATCCTGTCCATCCTGTCCATCCTGTTCATCCCTGTTAAATAACGCCTGGGCGATTCTGTTTCTTAAAAATTTTATAAAAAAGTTTGGAAAGGGGGTTGCTTTTATTTATTTTATGCTTTATAATATTAAGTATCCACTAAATTAACTGACAATAACGAAAGGAATTAGTATGAGTGCGCTTGGAGAAATCATTAACGCCCGGAACATCAAGCAGGGGCAGCTGGCCGTTGAACTTAAAATCAGCAAATCAGCGGTTTCGCAGCAGGTGAAATACGGGATCAGGAACATCGCCACCGCCCGGAAATACGCCGGAGTAATCGGCTGCAATCCGCTGCTGCTACTCGATTAAGTTTAGTTTATACTTAACTAAAATACAAAAATTAACCACAGCGGCGCTAAGGCACAAAGAAAACATTGAGCGGGGATGCCTTTCTGGAGGGTTGGCATCCGTGACTACCGGTTCCATCGAGCCGGAAATCGTAAAATCCGGTTATGACGGAGCGTACCTCAAAGGCGGGCAAAGCCCGCAGCAGACAGAATAGATAAATACGATAAAAACCAAACCAGCAAAGGAGTTAAAATGAATGCAACTGTAGACAACCGTCCTGTAACCAGTATGCCGGGGTTCCAGGATTATCAGCGCACGGCAGTCGTGGTCCTGCACCAGGATTTTTCGGCCTCGGGTAACGGCTTGCGGGAAAATGAAAGCATGGCGCTGCTGGACGTGCCGGGCGACACCAAAGTGAAATGTCATGTAAAAGTGGAAGTGCCGGATTGCGATATCACCGCTTTTTCACTGGGCCTGAGCCTGGACGGTTCCCCGGATGAAAGCCTGCTGTCCGGTGCTTCGCTGGCGGCTGCCGGCTATGTGCGGGGTTTCGACGAAATCCTGATTCCGGGCAAACGCCATCTGGTGTTCGTCAATCGTACACCGGGCAAAATCTGCAACCGGGCTGTAATCAAAGTCGTCGCCGAAATGACCGAACTGGATTGAATTAAAAAAAGGAATGGAAAATCATGGATAACTCTGAAACAATTATCGAATGCTACGGGAAAGAGTACAATAAATGGGTAAGATGCAAATACTGCGCCAGCCGCAGATGGTGCCGCAAAGCCGGAGACCCGGAGTTGCTTCTGCAAAATATGCGTTCAATAACCGACAGTTATAATATACGCACTCAAACGGCGTATGAGGACAAAATGCCCTTTGATGAACTCGATGTCAACGTTCCTGAATATACGCGGCAGGAGATGCTCGAAGTAATCGTACTGATGATGTCGCTCGATTTCCAGACGCTGGAAATGCTTGAGCAAAAGATCAATAGTCCTGATATCTCTTTTGCGCAAATGGGCAAAAAGAAAAAAGTCTCCAGGCAGGCCGTACACAAATTCATTGTTAAAAAATGCCTGCAAGTTCCTGAACTTGAAGAAATCTTCAGAAACCGCCGCAGAAAAGCCCAAATCAGAGAACTGGTGGCGTGAAGAGTGAGAAGTTAGAATGGGACAAAAGGCAAAAGTATTAATCTTAAGGCGGGATTTGCCCGCAACCCAAAAGACAGGGAAGTCAGAATAAAACTTAAAACCAGAGACCAATATCCAAGTAAAATAAAGCCGGAAGCCAAGTAGGCCAGTTTCGCCGAAACTGGCTCAAAAGGCGGTTTTGGCAAAACCGCCCTACTCAAGGCAGGAATTTCCAATAACCGGTCCCGCCCTGCGGGATCCCGCCAAGCGGGAGAACAGTCAGGAGCCAGAATGGGAACCGGAAATTCAGAAAACATTGGAACTGAATTAAAAAAATGGAGGGCGTTTATTAACGCAACTACCTGATAAACAGTCAGTTCATGTTGTCAAGTTTATTTCTTGACAGCTCCTAAAGAAGATTTATAAACGTCAACAAAATATAAGGAGAAGAATCATGGCAGAATCAAAGTACGACGAAAGTTTTCCGGAACGCGCAATGGATTTCGCAGCAGAAGGGCTGACTGACAGTCAGATCGCTTACAAGCTGGGTATTTCGCGTTCATCATTCTACAACTATAAACAGCAGTATCCG
>CAIPAT010000454.1 GCA_903863035.1 uncultured Lentisphaeria bacterium | reverse complement strand
TTTTAACACTTTCTACACACATTATCTGAGAGTAGATGGCCGTCGCGTCAAACTGCTGAATTGTACGGAATTGTGTGAACACGATTGCCCGCGCCGGATTATCGAAGACAGTCCGTCCAGCATAACAGCCGTGTGCCCGCTGGAAGACGCTGATCCTATCCAGCTCAAGTTCCGGGACATCCTGATCTACTCATTGCGCCGGGAAACTCTGCATCAGGCTCTTTGCGTTTCACTGAAGATCAATTATTCAGCAGGCCGACGGGCTGAACATGCAAATCTCTGGCATCTCGGCGACTATTCCGGCACGGAGGTATATGTCGCTTACCGTACTGCGCCGGCAGTACTTACCGACACCATAAGTTCGATTTACCTTTTACCCCAGAAACCATTCATCCTGATGGTGCCGACAGTGAAAAACGTAACGCCGGAAATTCAGCAGTTCATGGCAAAGAATAACTCCGTATTATTCTCCATGGCAGACGAACTTAATTTGCTGCAGGACGGTTCATTCAAGCGGGTGCGCGGTATAGCAGAATGCATAACTCCGGGCAATCATATGTGTCAGCAAGCGGGGCAGAGCATAACGATGCCGATTGAAGTTTACCAATAATTAGTTTATAACGAGGGGTAATATCATTCCAGAGTTGATTTTGTAAGCTTACAAAGGTTGATCAATCGGATACCACCTAAAAAAAGACTCTTTCTCCAGTCAGCGTTGCTGCGTTTACCCTGTCGTAAAATTACGACAGGGAATCAAAGACGAACTATGGTATTTCATGTACCATCTTAGGTTGAAATGTTTATTATCTTATACCGGCGGAACAGCGCCGACAGATAACCCGCAAAGACTCCATTCGTAGATCCTCCGATAAGCGACCGCATGATTTGGAAAGGTCTACCCCAAATCGTGGCCCCGCAAGTTCAAACTGCGAAGTTCGCAGAAAGTTTATCTGTTTAAGTCATTGACTAATTTTAGATATATGGTATTTTTTTTCTAAATTTAAGGACATACAGATAAATATGCATAGTGTTGATTATAAAATATATGCGAGAATTATTGGACACGGAAAGGGGTATGCCTTCTCCAATAAGGATTTTGCCGACATTGGTGCTCGCGGCTCTATCGACGTCGCCCTGTCCAAACTTGCCGCTACTGGGCAAATAAGAAGAATAGCCCGCGGACTTTATGACTATCCCCGTTATAATGCCGAACTGGGAGGGGAGTTAAGCCCGGACATGCACCAGGCGGCGCTGGCGATTGCCAGGAGCACTAGTATACGTATTCAGCCAAGCGGAGCGCTTGCCGCCAATATGCTTGGCCTTTCCACTCAGGTGCCAGCCCAGATCGTCTATCTTACAGACGGGCGGAGCAGAAAGATTGCAATCGGCAAAATGGATATTACATTCAAGCACGTTCCGCCGGGCAAGCTCCAGCAAGGTACCGAAATCACCGTGCTGGTCACCAATGCCATCCGTCACTTAGGTAAAAATGCTATCGATGAACCATCGGCAAAAGCGCTCAAGCAAAGATTCACGGCCAGCGACTGCCAGCGACTGTTAAAAGATGCCCGCTATGTGGAAGGCTGGATATATGATGAAATCAGAAGAATAGTATCAGCAGGAGACAAATGAACAGGATAGCAAAAGAATCAGCGGAATTCCGCAAACTTATGTTCGAGGAAGCGGGGGCGAGAAAAGGAATTGATGCCGCAGTCCGATTGAGAAGCTCGTTGAATTTCATGTTCGACTCATTTCCAAGGCTAAATGAACATGAAGAGAATATAGTACAAGATCCATAAGGGTTTTTGGTATAAAATAAGAAAAAACAGCGGCGGCGGCGCAGGATGTTGCTAAAAAAGCAAATAAACGCATTTTGCTCTGATGGATGGGAGTATAGTCAGTTGGACCCCATTCCTGGCAGTCAAAAAAAATTGCTTTTTTCGTAATTCCATCACAACGGCAGCAAAACGGCGAACCATAGTCGAATGTCAGACTCCGGTTCGGTTGATAGGTTCAAGCAGGAACTTTAGATAAAATATGTCTTCTGTATATCTTACGAACCCCGGCTTTTGAATCCATGCTACTTTTACATTTTCATTTATATTCACACAATAAATTTTCGTTTCTTTCGTTTTAATAGTCAAAGCTTGCAAGATCTAACGCAGACACAGACAAAAAATAAAGGACACAGAAAATGAAAACCAACAGCAGAAGAACAATTATCGGAGCAGCAGTTATATTCATTTCATCAATTGCTTTCAGCGGAGTCCTGGCAGAACAATCGACTGCCGCCACGACTGCCGGTACAGCGACCGGAACTCAAGGAGCGACCCAGAAAAAAAGCAGCAAAGAACATCCGCTCAAAAGTCTCGTCGAGGCGTATCATGCACAGGTGAAATCTTACTTAGAGCAGAAACGGAAAGAGTTCCATACGTTCAAAGAATCCCTCAAAGACAAAACTCCTGCCGACCAGAAACCACTGATCGATCAATTTCGCACTCAGCAGATAAGTGATATCAAAACGTTCATAACTCAGCAACGCAGTGATTTAACCAGTAAGATTCAGAGCAGCAGCGTTCCAGACAACAGGAAAAGCGAAATTTTGGCTAAATTGCAGGAGAGATGGACCAAAGTTGACGCCCATATGGAAAAACAGATGCAGGAAAACAAGCAAACATTAGATCAGATTTTCAGTGATGGCGTTGTATCTAAGGAAGAAAAAGAAATGCTTAAAGAACAGGCGAAGACACAGCATAAAGAAAACAAGGAGTTTTATAACAGCCAGAAATCGGACCATGCGAAGAAAACAACTTCAACGACAGCTGCAAAATAATTCAAAAAAGTTCCTTCGAGTCATAAATATATTGCGCAGCTGGATTTCTACTCTGCACGGCTGAAATTTTAAGAATAGACAAGCAGGATTGTGGATTTGAATTAGCACTCTTCGAGGCCTCGATACCCCGGCATCGGCAGCCTCTCAGAATACGAACCAATTCTCAAAAACCTCGCAATCTATGTTAAATTTTCAGGCGTGCAGAGAATCTCTAATCCAGCTTTTCTATTTCTGCAAAAGATATCTGGACATGTTCAATATCCAGAACGCGAATGTCGGAAAGAAATATCGAAGCGTATTGTGAAACAAACATTACTGACCTGAAAATCCCGGATTAAGACTCAATTTTACTTCAGCCTCGGAGAGAAACCTCCATTTGCCGGAGTCGAGTTCGGCCAGAGTTAATGCGCCGACAGAAATTCTTTGCAGAGAGACGGTTTTTCTGCCGGTGGCGGCAATCATGCGGCGGATTTCGCGCTTCTTCCCTTCATTCAAAATGAAACGATAGAGACAACTGCCGACTTCTTCGATTTTCTGTGGGAAAAGTCGCTCTCCATCGTCAATAATTCCCAGCCGCAAACGGTTCAGTTCACTTGCGGGGATCGCGGCATCTGTTCTTACCTGGTAAGTTTTGAATATTTCGTGTCGAGGATGGGTAAGCTGCATAGCATAATCGCCATCGTTAGTAATGATCAGCAACCCTTCACTGTCTTTGTCCAGCCGTCCTGCCGAAAACAGTCTGGCATCATCAATTTCTATAAGATCGAACGCACGCTTTCCGGCATGCGGATCATCATTGGTGCAAACATAGCCTCTGGGTTTATTCAGCATAATATAAATACGCGGTTCAATCCGAACAGAGCGCCCTTCATAAACGACGTCATCCCCGGGATTAACGCGTTGACTAGGCTCCGTAACGGTTTGACCATTTATTTGAACCATTCCAGCTTTCACAATCTCAGCGCACTTCCGGCGGGACGCGACCCCGGACAGACTGAGAAAGCGGCTGAGATTAAATGTCTTTTCTTCCATATCCTGAAGATTTGTACTTTTTTCAATCATTATTTCATGTTTTGCTGTAACATTAGATCTTTATCTTTGCGACATACTAATATACGTTCAGAGTTACCGGAAACATTATAATAATCATTAAAAATATGCAAAAAAAGATTAATCACGCTTGAAAGATTCAAACGCGTGTTTTAATCTAATGAATGAAACAATTGTTTAAACATGTCCGGCGTCAGTTGTAAATGTCGGGTACATATTAATTTATTAGAGCAAATAAAAAAGAATTTATAAAAGAAATGACGGAAAATACGAGCAGCGGCAAGCTATATATAGTTTCAACACCAATCGGCAATCTGGAAGATATCACGCTTCGTGCGCTGCGTGTTCTTAAAGAATCAGACCTGATTGCGGCAGAAGATACCCGTCATACCCGCATTCTGCTCAAACATTACCAGATATCCACCCGGCTGATCAGTTATCACGCATTTAATGAACATCGCAAAACAGCGGAACTGCTTGATCAGATTAACAACGGAATTAAAGTAGCGGTGGTTTCAGATGCCGGCACTCCCGGGATTGCGGACCCGGGCTTCCTGTTTGTCCGAGAAGCGGTAAAAGCCGGAATTGAACCGGAAATCATTCCCGGAGTGTCTTCTCTGACTTTTGCTGCCGTTGCATCCGGATTGCCGATCGACAAATTTATTTTCTACGGTTTTCTACCCGTCAAATCCGGGCGGCGCGGTGAAGCCATAAAGCAAATTGCAGCTGAAACTAAAACGTGCGTGATTTTTGAATCGCCGCACCGGATGGAAAAACTTCTTATGGAAATCAGTGCCGGAATCGGCGCTGAGACTCAAGTTGCCGTAGTCCGCGAGGCGACAAAAATGTTTGAAGAAGTAATTCGCGGACAGGTCTCGGATGTTATTCAAAAAACATCCGGACGTAAATGGAAGGGAGAATGTGTTCTTGCTGTCTCTCCAGGTTCTGCAATAGAGTGATTATTTGGTTCTTATGTATTTGAAAAAGTAGTCTTTTCGCTATAAATTACTACTTTAGTTTTAAGCAGGTCTTTAAAAGTCTTTAAAAAATGATTGAGGGTTGGAGTCTTTTTAAAATGAAACTGATATGGAAACTCTTTTCTCTTGCGGTTGTAATAGTTACAGCCGGAGGGTGTTATAACTATACACCGCCGCCGGTTGCCACGGAGAATGATATTTATACGGCTAGACAGAAAGATGCCAGTGAAGAGCTTCTGGCGAAGATTTCTGTGCTTTCGCTGCCGGAAGCACAGAAAATTTCTGTAAAAAACAATCCTAATTATATTTCGATATATCATGCCGTCAATGCCGCCAGAATGCGTTATTATCAATCGCTTGGGGCCTATTTCCCGACAATAACATCCAATTTCAACGGCGGCCTGACAAACAATCAGTACAATGGCCAGGTAAATATCAATAATCCGAATACCAACAACCTGGCCTCGTCCACCAGCCTTAACGCCAACTGGCTGCTGTTCGACGGCTTTATCAGAGAGATGAACGTGTCGATCGCAAAATATCTGGCAGATAACAAAAGACAATTGGAAGAGAATGCCAGGCGTATTTTGCTGAACAGCGTAGCAATCGCGTACAACGATATTCTGCTGGCAATTGAGCAGCAGCGCATCGCCCGTGCGGACATGGAATTCCAGCTTAAAAACTTGAAAGAAACTCAGCTCAAATACCAGGCAGGCGCGGTCCCGCTGAGCGATGTTCTTAACTTCAAAATTCTAAATAATACCGCGACCGGGAGCCAGATTGCATCCGAATACCGCTACAATATCGCGGTTTACTCGCTTTCCGCGTTGATGGGGATTCCGACGGCTAAACTCCCGTCTTACATCAAATTCCCGCCAATTAACCCGGATACCGACGAACACCTTACATCCGTTGATGTATATCTGGATACCGCATTAAACAACCGTCCGGACCTGAAGTCATTCCGCGACCTGGTCAAAGTTGCCCAGTATGGAGTATACAGAAGTTACGGTGCCTATTCGCCAACTGTTTCCGCCTATGGCACGCTTGATTACACCACCAGCTTAACCCGCTACGGCGGAGGAAACGGCGGAATCAACCATACCTATAATAATAATCCGGGTTCTCAAGTGGGAATTCAAGCTGAATTACTGATGTTCGACGGCCTGAAACGGGAAAATATAGTCCGTGAATTTAAGGCGGAACTGTCCAGAGCTAAATTCGAAGCGGCATCTGCCTGGATTTCCATAATTCAGGAAGTACGCGGCGCATATGACAATTATGTTCAGAACATCAAACAGGCAAAGTTGTATGAAAAAACACTGTTGCTGGTCAATAAACAACGCGATCTGGTCGAAGAGGAATATAGAGCCGGAAATACGGAACTGACCCGCCTGAACGAAGCTCAGCGCAATGTGGTAGAGGCGGATACCAATCTGGTTCAGGCGCTGGTTAACGTCAGAAAAGCAAGAGCTCAGCTCGACGCTTCCACCAATACCAACACCACCGGTTCTGTTTATACTGACGGCAATACGATCGAGTATTAATTGACAGAGACAATACAAACCCATGCTTTTTGCTGATGCGGCATATTTTTAATCATTAAAAAGGTTTCTTATGGATACAATAGTACGATTCGCGCCGTCACCAACCGGACAAGTGCATATCGGCAATATCAGGACTGCAATCTTCAACTGGCTTTTCGCACGTCATTGCAGCGGCAGTTTTCTGCTGCGGATCGAGGATACCGACCTTGAACGGTCCACCCGTCAGGCAATAGACACATTGCTGGAGTGCATGGACTGGCTGGGCTTGAATTTTGACGGCGAAATCATGTATCAGACCAGCCAGAAAGAAAACCATATAAAAGCTGTTGAACAGATGATCGCCAAAGGCCTGGCCTATGCGGCTCCGGCTCCGGCTCCGGCAGACGGTGCATCTCCGATATTTTTTCGCATCCCCTGGGATTGCCCGGATTTCACGGCAATCCGCGAAACTGGTCCGGCTGAATTTGATCTTCATCCTGAAACGCCTGTCAAAATTGATTTTACCGGTGTCAGTTTCTCAACCGTCAGTAAAAAAGGCGCGCCGATGCCTGCCGCCGCATGTCTTGCCGGATTCCGTCAAATGAAACTTTATGACAAAGCCGGCAATGTTGCTTTCGAACTGGAAAAAGAGATTGACGGTATTCTTCATGGAAAACAAGCTTTTGCTTTAAATAATTGCGTCAAAATGACGTTTCTGCGCAGGGAAATCTTCTACAAAGACATTATCAAAGGCGAATTGTCAAAACCGCTTGACGGCATTAAAGATCTGATCATGGTCCGCGGTGACGGCTCTCCGGTATTCCACCTTGCCAATGTGGTTGATGACATCACTCAGAATGTCACGCACATCATCCGCGGCGACGACCATGTGGAAAATACTTATCGTCATATCATGCTCTTCTATGCGCTGGGCAGCAAAGCCCCGGAATATGCTCATCTGCCAATGATTGTCAACAGTTCAGGCAAACCATACAGCAAGCGCGACGGCGATGCCTTTGTCGGTGATTTCAGAGAAAAGGGCTTTCTCGCCGACGCGCTGTTCAACTATCTGGCCCTGCTGGGCTGGTCCCCCGGCGACGATCGCGAAAAAATGACGAAACAGGAAATGATTGAAGCCTTTACGCTGGAAAGAGTCAAAAGCGCCCCCGCCCAGCTGGACAGCAATAAACTACTGAACATGAACGGCACATATATCGCGGAAATGCCTTTTGAGAAATTTGTTGAATATGCCGGTAGATTTGCCGGTAATTTTGTTAACGATAAAGCCAGATTTGAACAAGTAGCCAGGCTGATGCAGTCCCGGGTTAAACAGTTCGGGCAAATCGCAACCTGGCAGTATTTTTTCTCCGATGATTTCCCCGTTGACGAAAAAGTTTTTAAAAAGCAATTGGCTTCCGCTGAGGTCAGGGCCGCTCTCGGCTTCCTGGCCGGCGAGCTGAACAGTCATAGCGATTTGACAAAAGAATGGTTGCATACTATAATCTCTAAAGCTGAAGAGAACTTCGGGGTACCGCACGGCAAGCTTTTCCAACCGCTCCGGCTGACTGTCAGCGGCGCAGCCGGCGGTGCGGAACTGGATGAAACGATAATGCTGATCGGCGGCAGCCGCAGCGCGGAGCGCATCTTACGCTCATTAGAAGCTCATAATAAGGAAGTCTCTTCCGGAGAATAAATATGATTTTTCGCAAGAAAAAACAATACATCGTCTATACTTACGGGGCTCCAGTTTTAAAAAAACTGGCCGAGCCGGTGGACAGGATTGACGGTAACATTCTGGAAATAGGCAACGAAATGCTCCAGGCAATGGTTGCTTTTGAAGGTATTGGTCTGGCTGCACCGCAAATTGGCATCAGCCTGAAAATTATGGCGTTGAATCTGCCGACAGACCCGGATGACGGAGCGGAGCTGACCAGTTCTCCCGGTGAAAATGTTTTATTGCCGCGGATGCCTTTATTGCTCGTCAACCCGGAAATAATTTCTTTCAGCAGCGCTTGCGGTATCAGAAATGAGGGCTGTTTGAGCGTTCCTGAAATCTATGCCCCGGTTATCAGGCCGTTAAGCATCAGGCTCCGCGGTATCACAATGGGCGGAGAAGTTATAGATTTTGAATGCGGCGGACTTTTAGGCCGATGCATCCAGCATGAAATGGACCATCTTGAAGGCATGCTTTTCGTAGACAGACTCACTCCTGATGAATTCGCAATAATAGAACCGGAGCTTAACGCGCTGGAAAAGTCCGGTAGCAGAAATGAGTTTAAAAGAAAGATCGCCGGTTAACTCAATATTAGGAACAGAATCACTGATGAGTTTTTTCAATATACTGTTCGGGGTGTGCAAGGGAACAGAAATTTTCCTGCAACTATTCAGGCTTTCACCATGGAAAGCGCTGTGGCATTTGCTGCTCATGACAATGCTCTGTACAATCTTCATTACCTCCGTAAAAACTTTTCCGCTGTATAAGGATATTGACATTGCCTGCGATGCGATTGCAGAACAGTTCGGTCCGATCAAATTTACTGACAAGGGTATCTTTCCGTCCATTGCCCCTGACAATGCCAGGGTGGTACAGCTCACGGAAACTGCAACTGTTGCTTATATTCCTGACCTTAAAACTACACCGATTCCTGACTTTGACGCGGAAAACAATTCGCGAGGAGTGTTCTGGTCTCCTGGAATTATTGCCGGGTGGTATAAAACAGACACGACGGAGTATCTGCTGGTTCCGCTGATTTACGCACCGCAAAAGGCCAGAATATCCGCCAGGCCGTTTCAAAAAGACGCCATCATGTCATACTTAAAAGAGAATTCTTCTGACGGCAATCCATTCAGACTGCCGGTCAGTTCGGTAAATGCCGCTGAAATGAAAGTTCCGGTCAAGATTTACGCCACAATCATTACATTGTGCCTCCAGTTTATTCAAATCCTGTTTCAGACCTTGGTGCTGACCACCCTTTTCACAATGATTTTCAATCTTGTCGGAAGCCGCAATTTTAAGATTCTGAAGTTCAAAAATATTTTTGTTACCGCTATTTACGCAGGCTTTCCTGCAATCATTATCGCATCGTTTTTCCCGGCATTTGACTTGCCGCTGGACTTTAACACTGTTTACATTTTCTGTTTCGCGGTATATTTTATTTATATCATGTCCAGACTCGAGAGAGATTTATCCGGAGAAAAACCGGAAGCGCCGGCAGACGATGATGATTTTATGTAAAACTATTAAATTAAAGGTATGAGGAACTAATATGGAAATAAATGATTTTTGCCGGACTCCAGTATGGTATCCAGTACTTGCAGGACATACCTTTTTGACCACCTTCGTCAAGCTTCACGACAACGAAATCAAGGCACTGGCCAATGGAGAGACAGAAGGTAAAAACGTGGAGGATGTCATCAACCGGATGCGTTTGCCGATGAACTCTATTCCCGGCAACTGCTTTGTTTCCGTGGACACCGTGTCCCCGACCGATACCGAACGCTTCAAAGGCAAACGCGGGGCAGTATTCTCTCCGGAAAGCGCCTGGAAATTCCTTGCTAAAAGCCAGAAAGTCCGTGACGCCGCCGGTGCCGGGCTGGTTGAATATGTGTGTATCCGTCCGTTTCGCAGGATGAATCAGACCCGTGAATTCCGCTTGTTCATTTATAACGGTAAACTTTCCGCCATGAGCCAATACTGGCTGATTCGTCACTTCCGGCGGCTGGAAGGCATCAAGAAAAACTTGTGGAAAAAAGGCGAGAGTTTTTTTGAAAAAATCGCCTGGGCGCTGCCGGTGAAAAATCTTGTAATGGACATTTATCTTACTTCTGACGGAGATATTCTGGTGATAGATATCAATCCATGGGGAAAACCTACCGATCCCCTGCTCTTGCGTACCTGGGACCGGAACTGGGATCAGGAAACCGGCATCATGCTGATGCCGCCGCCATGGAAAATCAGCGGCGACGTCAACGTCTCGTTCTGATTTTCAGACTTCATTCTCTGGCTTGAAGCTTCGCTTGTGTCTGTGGATTTTTGCTGCAATATTCCCGCAACTGCTGCAGCTTCTCTATATTTTTAGTATTAACAAAAGCTTCATTCAAATATGCGGTTGCGACTACCGGACCATAAACACTGTTTATCATGAACCGGCTTAACACAGAGTCGGGATCCTGCTCGAAACTGATACAAAGCAGGTTCGCGGCAAAAGAACTGCGGACATAATGATCTACAGAGTTCGGAGGAGATCTGGATGCTTCGTAGCAACTGCACCATGGATTATATGTGCCGACGTAGCTGGTCACTATCCCCCAGAAAACTAAAACACTTAAAACAATATACTGCCGCGAACGTACTTTCGGCGCGTATTCCCGTGCGATAAAAAACCAGATAATTGGAATAATCGGAATCAAATAACGGAAACCATAGGCCCAGCCGCCGTATTCGTTCGTGAATAATCCGTAGAACAGAATGATCGCAACAATGGTTAAAAGAATTATCCGTTCAAGCGGGTTCTTGAGTATCTTGCGGTTAATCAGCAAAACCGGTATAATGAACAGCAGCGCCGGCATATATGAAAAAAAGCCGCGTCCGCAAAATAGGATGTCGGCAAGATAACCGATGACACCCTGCCATGCAATAACTGGACTATATGTTCCGCCGCCGCCCAAATATTGAGGTAAAATCTTGCCGATAGCAATATAGTTTATCATGCACATAGCGAAAATCGGCAGTAATCCGCCAACCGAATAAACCGCGGATTTAGCCTGCTTTCGTTCCCCGGAGAGAAGCAGAACAATCAGAAAAGAACTGATCCCCAAAATACCGCCGACCGGAATTTCTACCGTAAACAACGCTCCGGCCGTGATCCCAATCATAAAAGCCCGGAGCATGGAGTCTTTTCGGGGATAATCCATGAGCAGCATAAACAGAATGAAAAGTATCAACGCCGCCGGAGTATGATTATTCATGGTAACGCCATAGGACAGCAGCATCGTGGATATCAGCAGACTTACGCTCAAAAAAAGCTTGCTGATAAAGGGGGCGTCAACATCGCGGTCAAGCCGCCTGAAGAACAATATAAATAAAATGATGTTCAACAATCCGATTCCGATCAAATTGGTCAGATAAACAGCTAGGTAATAATGGGAGTCGAAACTGATTCCAGTTACTGCCGCAATAACTTTGAACATCATTCCATGAACCACCATCAGCATCAGCGGTTTATCGGAATATATTTTATCTCCGATGATAATCCGGTCAACCGATCTGAACGTTGTACGGTTCAAGGCGAAGGTGTTCTGCTCCGCCAGCGCTTGAATGGTGCCGAAACGGCTGGATTCATTGCCGGCCATGGTCACTTCATTTTTTGTCAGCAGCGCAGTCAGCAGGAAGAGAAATACTGTACAAGAAAAGAATATCAGTTTTTTCCGCTTGTCATTCAGCATATAGTTTTGCCTTAAAGTTTTGATAAACTGCCAAATATACCACCGGTCAATTACTTTTAAAATTACACGAATGATAAAAACATCTTAATTTTCTGTAACCAAATAATTTTTAAAAGCAACTACAATAAATAGAATGGTTTGTTCGTTTAAATATACAGAACAAGATGCCGGACGATATAAAACCTCCGGCGCGGGGAATAAATATGCTTGAAATCATGAAAAAAGGTTATGCGGCTATATTAATGATTGCTTTACTGGCCGCAAGTGTCCTGGCTGAGGACATGCTTAACTCACAATATGTAGCAGTCTTGTGGTCTGCGCTTTCAGACACCAATGTTGTGACAGGAAAAATTATTGCGGCAGACGGAAGCGCCTGCGGCAGCTTTAAAATATGTAAAACTACTCCTGTCGGAATCAATTTTGTCAATGGAAATCAGCGCTGCAGAGTGGAATACCGGACAATCCCGCCGCAAGTCGCCGAAAAATGCGGCTATGATCCGGCCAAAGCTGCGGAATTTGAAAATCTGCTGAAACGCCGGGAATCCGAAACCATTTATTCTTCCAGATAGATTCTTTCAACGCGGGAACCGACCGAACAGAGCAGCTCGTAAACATGTGTTCCTTTGAGTTGCGACCAGTGTTCCGCCGGAATCGCGTTTTCGCCCTGACGTCCGATGCAGACTACTTCATCACCGCACTGCGCGTCGGGAACGGATTCCAGCGACACGGTAGTGTAATCCATGGAAATTCTGCCGAGCACCGGACAAAGGTGTCCGCGGATAAGCACATATCCGCGGTTTGAAAGCGCCAGCGGCAACCCGTCTGCATAGCCTGCGGCGATAGTGCCGATCAGCGTATCCTTCATCAACCGGTACGTTCTGCCGTAGCCGATAGTCGAACCTGCCGGAAGTTTGCGGATTGCCGCAAGACGGGTTTTGATTTCCAAAACCGGTTCCAGGTTCATGGAACGCCGCCCCTGGCTGTCAAACAGCCCGTAAAGATTAAGGCCGGTGCGAACGTGGGTAAACGGCGCCGTGCAAGTTTCCGGGAAATTGTTGATCGCGTCGCTGTTAGCCATGTGGATTTTACCAAATTTAATGCCGGCTGCTTCAAGTTTCTTCAACAACGTTGTGAAAGAACTTATCTGGTTTCGGGTATAGTCGTCACCGCCCTGGTAAGCCATGGGGAAATGAGAATAAATGCCTTCAAACTTCAAGCCTGGCAGTTTAACCGTTTTAAGGATTTCTTCATAAGCATTGTGCACCAGCATCCCGAGCCGTCCCATTCCGGTATCAATCTTGAAATGACACTCCACGGTTTTCTGCTGCTTGACGGCCTCCCTGCTGATCGTCTGCGCCGCACTGAAATCATTGATCGGACAGATAATGCCGTTGCTTACCGCCACCGGAATCTCATCCGGCAGAATATTGCCGAGAATCTGCACCGGCAGCCCCATGTCCTTTAACTGAAGCGCCTCATTGATTTCGGCAACGCCGAATCCGGCGGCCCCGGCGGCTTGCAGCGCACTGGCGATATCCATAACGCCCAGCCCGTAGGCATTGGCTTTAAGGATTGCCAATACGGAGCATGGCGCAACGCTTTTACAGATGTTCTGAAAGTTATTTTTCAGCTTGTTCAGGCTGATTTCCAGCCTCACCCTGCTTTCCGGCCTGTTTCTCAATTCATCCTCCCGACCGCTCAACTCGGTCAAATTATTTTAAAATCAGCACCTAAACCAATAAAATCTTTTATAAAGTCGGGATAGGTCACGGCAGCGGCCTCCGCACCCTTAACGATAGTTTCACCTTCAGCCGCCAGGCCGGCGATCGCCATGGCCATGACAATGCGATGATCGCCGTAACCGTCAACGACAGCTCCATGCAGCGTCGTTCCCTCGATTACCATGCCGTCCTCAAGTTCCGTGATCTTCGCCCCCATTTTGCGCAATTCCCGGGTCATGCAGGCAATGCGGTCGGTCTCTTTGATTCTGGCCTGCGGAACGTTCAACAGTCTGGTCGTTCCTTTCGCGCAGGCGGCGACCGCTGACATCAGCGGCAGCGCATCCGGCGTGGCGTTAAGATCAACGTCAATCCCTTTCAACTCGCGGCCGGGCCGGACAATGGTGGAAAGTTCACCGCGTTTGACCTCCGTCCCCAGCCGGTCAAAGAAATCAAATACGGCTTTATCGCCTTGCAAATCGCTGAAGTCCAGGTTTCTGATCTCAACTTCGCCACCCGCCAGAGCAGCGGCCCCGAGCGGAAATGCCGCCGTGGAGAAATCCGCCGGAATCGTCCACTCAAAATGCGGATAGTGTTGTCTGCCGTAAACTTTAAACCATGACATGTCTGCGTTGCGGTCGTATTTGATGCCCAGCCGGTCAAGCCAGCCGAGGGTAATTTCGACATATGGCTTTTCATTCAGATTAAATACCGTAATCTCAGTGTCCTGTCCGGCAAGCGGAGCGGCGAAAAGCAGCGATGTGAGAAATTGTGAACTTTTGCCGTTGACGCCGGTTTTGCCGCCCGGCAGCGGACCTTGAATGGAGACCGGACATTTCCCTTCCCTGGATTCCGTTTTAACGCCCAGCAATGCCAGCGCGTCCAGCAGCGGCCCCATCGGGCGGGTGCGCAGCGAATCATCGCCGTCAAATGTAACTTTAAACCCGGCCAGCGCCGAAAGGCCGGAAAAGATTCTCAAACTGGTCCCGGAATTGCCCATGTCAATCGTATGGCCGGGGTCTGTGAATATACCGCCGGTACCGGTTATGCGCCAGCATTCCGGAGTCTCCTCAACCCCTGCCCCGAACAATATGGCGGCTTTCAGGCACGACCTGGTATCTTCCGATTCCAGCGGTGAATGAATTACGGAAACCCCCTCTGCCATTGTCGCGACCGCGACTGCCCGGATCGTATGCGATTTTGAGCCGGGAACGGAGACAACCCCGTTAACCTGTGATTTTTTTACTCTGATATCCATGTTTAAACCGTATTAAAAATTTCTTTGTCTTGTTTAATAATATCCATATTGTAGTAATGTATTTTCGTTTCTAAAGTAAACAAGTAACCAGATGGAGAAAATCAGCAATGAAAATATCCGTTATCAGTACCGGCAGCGAACTGCTGAAAGGCACTACGGTCAATACCAATCTGGCATTTCTCGGCCAGGCTTTGACCGCGGCGGGGTTCACTCCCGAACGCGGAGCGATTGTTCCAGACTCCGGCAAATCAATGGCGGAAGCGCTGGCAAGCCTGGTTCCGATATCCGACATCATCATTACGACCGGCGGACTCGGCCCCACCAGCGATGATATCACCAGGCAGGTGGTCTGCGAATTTTTCGGACTGACCCTCAAAGAGGATCCGGCGCTCCGCGAAAAACTGGAAGCACACTGGCAGCGCCTGAAACGCGGACATGCGCCGGAAGCGCTTTTCTCCCAGGCCCGGATACCGGAAAATGCGGTTGTTCTGGAAAACCGCAACGGCACCGCCCCCGGTCTCTGGCTTAACGTGCAAAAAGACGGCTGTTCAAAAATCATTATTCTGCTGCCGGGACCGCCGTCTGAACTGGAACCGATGTTCACGGAAGAGGTAATACCGAAACTTGAAACGATTGCCGCCGACAGAACTTTTACTGAGCGTTTCATGGTTGCCGGAGCCGCTGAACTGATGGTGCAGCAGCAGGCTGAAGCCGTAATCGGAAATTTGCCCATTGAACTCGCCTATTGCGCCTCCGCGGAAGGCGTCCGGGTGTTTCTTACCGGGGCGGACCACCCGCTGCTGAAGGTTAAAGCAGCAGAATTGAAACGGATATTCGGCAGCGCGGTACTGGCCAATGACTCGCTGGCGCTGGCTGAAGAAGTATCGTTTCTGTTGCGCAACCGCAAATTTACCCTGTCCACGGCGGAATCCTGCACCGGCGGCATGATTGCGGCGGCGATTACCGACCTGGCCGGATCATCCGATATTTTCAAAGGCTCAGTCGTTGCATACAGTAATGAAATAAAAGAGAAGATTCTGGATGTCCCTGCTGAAATACTGAATAAACATGGCGCAGTCAGCGAAGAATGCGTTGCCGCCATGGTTGACAATATCTGCGCCAGATTCGATACCGACACCGGGATTGCCGTTTCCGGCATCGCCGGTCCCGGCGTTGCCACTCCGGATAAACCGCCTGGCCTGGTCTTCATCGGCGTCAGAGTGAAAGAACGCATGGAAGTGAAAAAGTTTAATTTCGGCGGCTCGCGGGATACTGTCCGCAGAAGGGCTGTTGCAAACGCATTCCGCATGTTGCGCGATCTCCTCATCCAGCAGTAAAAAGGCTTCCACTCAACATTCCGGACACCGTTTACCCAGATTCTGGACATAGGCATAATAATTTTCAAAGAACTTTCCGGTTTACCACCCTCTCACCGGAAGTGGCGGTTCCGCCACTTGTCGTTCACGCCGAACGACTGTAACAAAATCATTTTGGACACTTGGACACCCTTTGAGCAGGACGGCTTTGCTCCCCTTTAGAACTTTAGAACTTCCCCTTACACTCCGAGTCGTTAGAGAGCAGTTGAGCGGCAACCGTTTCCGATCCCAGTTGCAACAGAGCGCAACTAGGGAGGGCGTAACCGCCCGGGCAAAATCCATTACGCGTTCCGGAAAACTTTCGTTGTACTTCGACTCTACCATAATACCAAAGCCGTGGTTTTTATTTAATTCGCATTATTGCATCAATGCGTGTCCCTTTACATATTAGGGCTTTTGTCAACCGGCATGGAAATTATAAGCAAAAATAACGCTTTTTAACGCACTTAATTTTTGCGGTAAAAATCTTTAAAATAGCGAACAGGCAGGTTTGGCCGCACTCCAAAGATTGCCGCGCAATCATAAAAGCATGGTTGAAATACCGGAATAAAGAAATATAGTTGCTGCGTGTCAAACAGATCTTTATTAAAACCAGCAATAAGGAATAAAATGATGTTGAAGAAAATCTTCATATTGGCCGCCTGCTTGAACATGGCACTCGCATCGTTCGCTCAAGATTACTCGCTCTTCGGAACTCACAACAAACCGTCCCCGGTTTACTCTCCCGGCGAAAATATGATTTTTACCGTCAAGCTGCTGGACGGGGACAAAGCTGTCGCCGGAAAAAAACTGAAATGGATCCGTACCGGCGATGACGGCATCACTCAGAACGGGGAAGCCGTTTCCGCTGCGGATGGATTAAGAATAACCGCATCAACGGATAAGCCGGGATTTGTGCGGATTTACGTCACCGCCTTGAATGAAGACGGCAAACCGGTCAACGGCAAACCGAATCAACAGGGAAAGAGTAACCCCATTTTCTTCGACGGCGGCGCCTGTGTCGCCCCGGAAACGCTGCAGGGGGTTCCGGAGCCTGCCGATTTCGACCCCTACTGGAATAAACAGAAAGAAATTCTGGCTTCTGTGCCGCTGAAAGTCATCGAAATGAAGGAAGTCCCCGGCAACGATAAAGTCAAGGCCTTTGACGTCAAGATCGCCTGCGCAGGTAAAATGCCGGTTTCCGGCTATCTGGTCATGCCTAAAAATGCAAAAGCTAAATCCCTGCCCGCCGAAGTGTCGTTTCATGGATACGGCGTCGGCAGCTCATCTCTGAATCTTGGTTCCGGCGAAAACAAAATCTCTTTTAATATTAATGCTCACGGGATTCCGAACGGACAACCCAAAGAATATTATGAAAAATTGAAAGAAAAAGAACTTAAGAATTACGCCTTCAGCAAAGAGGAAAACGCCAATCCGGACACCACCTATTTCAACGGCATGTTTATGCGAATGATGCGCGCGATGGAATTCGTGAAATCGCTGCCGGAATGGAACGGCAAAGACCTTCGCGCCAGCGGCGGCAGCCAGGGCGGCATGCAGTCATTAATTGCCGCCGGGCTTGACAAGGACGTTAACGATTGTTATGCGTGGTCGCCATGGAACTGCGATTTCGGCAGAACCGAACTCAAGCGGCTTGTCGGCGGCTGGTATGTCGCATACACTCCAGCCTTGAATTATTATGATCCGGTCAACCATGTCAAACGCGCCAATCCTAAGTGCAAACTGTTCATTATTTCTAACCTCGGCGATTATGTCTGTCCGCCGTCCGGAGTCTGGATTGCCTACAACAACTTCCCCGGACCCAAAACCATGGAAATCAGACAGGGGTGCGAACACGGATTCAGCATGAAGAACTATCCGAAGTTCACCATCAGCGCCAACCAGCCGGCAAAATAGAGCAACGGCGTAAATGCAGGCGGGAAAAAGCCCGGTAACCATGGCTGTATCCCGCGATGCAATCAATGTGGAATATTTCAAGAATAACGTTTTTAATTTGTCTATTAGCGAATCGGCAGACTTCCAATTGCGGGACCGCCTTGTTCGGCTTTCAATTTTGCCCCATTCTTTTCCAGCAGTTTGCGAAATTACGGATGAATCTTTTGTCCGCACTCAATGGCTGTATTCGCGCTTTCTTCTGCTTTCTTCCAATCCTTCTTGTAAGCATAATAATTAGCGTAGCTCAGATGAGCCTCTCCGCACTTAGGGTTTAGCTGTAGTGCTTTGTCGATCATCTTCAACGCTTCATCGAACTGTTCTTTCTGAAGAAGAGCATAACCAAGATTTGCAAACGTGTATGGATAAGTCTGATCGTACTTCAGCGTTTCGCGATAATACTTGATCGCTTCATCCAGTTTCCCCTGGACGCTGTAAACGTAAGCCATTCCGTAATAAGCCGGAGCAAATGTTTTATCGTGGCGGGTCGCCATTTCAAATCTTCTAAGAGCTGTTTCGTAGTCGCCTTTATTGAAATACTTCCATCCAAGTTCGACCGCGCTCCTGGCAAGCGGCTTCATCTCAGGAGCGCCTAGAGTATCTTTATCCGCACACAATACCGGAAGTGTGAGGCTAAAGGCGAGAGCGATACAGGCTATAGTTTTCATGTTACCTAACGAAGTTATTATTAAATTTAGTCAGTAATAGCGCAATCCCATCCGTAACAGTTCATAAAATATCTATCATTTGAAAAAATTCAATAAAATAAATTGTGGGGAATACCGTTTTAAAAGACGCTTAACATAAATAGAATTAGCTTTTGATAAATATTCCGAATCGGTTTGTTCCATTGTTCGATTCCTTCAAAATCGCAGAAATTTCCCATGCATTTTTCTATGTATGAATCCGATGCCCCGCCGCTATATTAAATCCAATAACAAGCAGTTGAATAATAAACCACAAAACGGCAGTTTTTCGTACTCCTGTTGATTCCTGACTTTTGTGAGGTAAATTAGTACCTGTTACATTTATGGAATAGGTATATTTTCGGAGATAAGCGTAAATCGTCAGGGCATACTAATGAAAAATAATTTATTCTTGTCAGTTCTAATAAGAATAATAGTCATTTTGTCAGGGTTGTTTTTAGCCTGCGGTATCTCTTATGCAGCATTTTATTTCATTGCGAAAGGAAGAAAAGACGTTGGTTTAGAAATTTTATTTTTGTGTATTTTAATTTTTATTACAATGTTAATTTTCTCTTTAATTAATTTCTGCAAAATACGTGAATGGTTATTAATAATACCGATAATAGTAATTATAGCTATAAGAATTACTCAATACTTTTCAGGACAAGACCTTTATTATCAATCTTTTTTTACCCCCATGTGGTTTTTTATTATAGGCATTGCGTTTGTTCCTTTTTGCCTAGTTTTTTGGTCAGGATTTATTATTAGGAGATTTAGAAGCCGGCGCATTGATGAAGACTTTAGCTTTAGTGTTTGTAATATAGGAGCAGGAAAATGATACTGGATAAACTGGTTGAGTCCACGTTGCAGAAGGTGGTGGCGGTGGAACCGGGGGAACGGAATACGGCGGTGTTGTTCATCCGCGAAAACGGGGTCTGCCGGAGAGAGGAAATACCGTTTAAGCCGTTTATTATCATCAAAAATCCGGAGCTGCTTAACGGACTTAGCGGCGCGTTTGATACGGTCAGCCTGAAAGGCGAGGCACCGTTTGCTTATCTGGCTGAGTTTGCGGATATTCAGGGCTACGAGGCGGCACTGGAGTTTCTGAAAAAAAGTACCGGGTACGCTCAGAATGCGCCGAACGCGCCGTTCCGGGTGTATTCCGATCCGGTTCAGCAGATACTTATGGCATTGCGGTTCCGGCTGTTCCGGGGGATGGATTTTGCCGACCTGCGGCGTCTGCAGTTCGATATTGAGACTTTGACCACGCCTGGATTTGAATTTCCCAACCCGGAACGCGAAGCCGACTCGATCATCATCATGACTTTTTCCGACAATACCGGCTGGGAGAAGGTGATTTCAGCGGCGGAAATGTCCGAGAAGGAAATGCTTCAGACGTTTGTGCAGATCATCAACGAGCGCGACCCGGACGTGATCGAGGGGCACAACATTTTCCGGTTTGACCTGCCGTACATTGAAACCCGCGCCAAACGGCACAAAGTAAAACTCGCCATCGGACGCGGCGGGGAGTTGATGCGCAAACGCAGTTCCCGTTTCAACGCCGCCGAGCGGACGATTAATTATGACCGCTATGACGTATTCGGCAGGCATGTAACCGACACCTATCACCAGACGATTTTCTACGACATCAGCCACCGCAATCTGGACAGTTACGGGTTGAAATATGTGGCGAAACACTTCGGGGTCGCTTCCCCGGACCGCACTTATATCGAGGGCAAGGATATTTGCCGCGCCTGGACGGAAGACCGTCAGCGTCTGCTGGCGTATGCGCTGGACGACGTGCGCGAAGCCCGGGCGATCAGCGAGATTTTTTCGCCGAGCTATTTTTTTCAGACTCAGCTTATTCCGATGAAATATCAGGACTGCATCGTCCGCGGCAACGCCACCTGTATTGACGCGCTGATCTGCGGCGAATATCTGGCGGTCGGCTACGGCCTGTCCAGTCCGGAACCATCGAGGGCCTTTTCAGGTGGACTGACCAAGGCATTCAATTCCGGAATTTTTAAGAATGTGTGGCATTGCGACATCCGTTCGCTCTATCCGTCAATCATTCTGGCGGAAAAATGGTGTCCGTCACGCGACGCCCTGGCGGTTTTCCCCCGACTGCTGCGCGATCTCCGACAGTTCCGGCTGTCCGCCAAAGACGCCGAGAAAAAGGCGGCGAATCATGCGGAGAAGGATTATTACAATTCGCTCCAGACCACCTTTAAAGTGCTGATCAATTCATTTTACGGCTACCTCGGTTTTGGGCAGGGCACGTTTAACGATTTCGATATGGCGGAAAAGGTTGCTGCAAGAGGGCGCGAAATTCTGACGATGATGCTGGATTTCCTGAATGATTCAGGCTCAAATGTGATTGAAATGGATACAGACGGCATTTATTTTCAACCTCCAGCGAATGTGACGGATCCAGCCGTCATGGAGAAAAAGATACAGGGAGTGCTCCCGTCAGGTATTGAAGTCGAGCTCGACGACACCTATCCGGCCATGTTCTGCTACAAGAGCAAAAATTACGCACTGCTGGAAAAAAACGGCGAAGTATCGATCACCGGCGCCGCGCTGAAATCACGCGGACTTGAACCCTTTCAGCGCGACTTCATGGAAAAGCTGATTACCTGTCTGCTGAAAGATGAATCGTCAAAAATCAATGAATTGACGGATGAGTTCCGGACCGCGATTGAAACCCGTGCCTGGCCGCTGACCATGCTGGCCAAGACCGAAACCTTGAGCGATTCACTGGACGCCTACCGGAAAAAAGGAGCGGCCGGCGAGGGCCGCCGTAGCGCCGCCTATGAACTGTCCATCGCTTCCGGACGGGATTATCGCCGTGGCGACCAGGTATCATTTTACATCACCGGCAGCAAGGCGAAAGCGGCGGCCGTCGATAACAGCCGGCTGCTGGCTGACGCCCCCGCGGAGCGCGATGAAAATATTCAGTATTATCTGGCAAAGCTCGAAGAACTGCGCAAGAAATTCGCGGAATTCATTCCCCCTGAAAAGTATCTGTTATAATCAATGCCTATGCCCAGCCGTCCCGGCGGGTATTGGGTTCAATGGGTAGGGTCAGCCGTCTCGGCGGACCGGATTTGATTGAATTTGATTGGGTAGGGTCAGCCGTCCCCGGCGGGCCGGATTTGTGTTTGTGTATGGGTAGAAAATGGGGTGAATTATGGATAATTCTTCTGAATTTCCAAAGCGAAAATCTTTAGGACATACACGGCCTGCGTGGCTTACTGAAGACGCGGTAATGTATCATATTGTCATTTGTGCCAAGACTCGTTCAATAAATTCGTTTTGTCATGATGCAACTGCCGAAACAATCATTAAGTCTATTCATTTTTATGAGACAAAAGGACTATGGGTTCCATATCTGATTATTCTGATGCCAGACCATATTTATGGAATTTGGAGTTTTCCGGACAATCAATCTATGAGTTCTGTCATTGGCCGTTGGAAAAGTTATCTGAACAAGGATGCCGGATTACATTTTCAGAAGAATTTTTTTGACCACCGGCTGAGAACCGGAGAAAAAACCTTTGCAACCTGCGAATACATCATGAACAATCCCGTTCGTGCGGGATTAGTTGATGATATTTCGAAATGGCCTTATATTTACCGGGTTGAAGAAAATATTAATCCGTTTACGCATTGACAGCCTAAAATCCCGGTCTGCCGGGACGGCCGACCCTACCCATGCACGAATCAAATTCCGTGACGGCTGCCCCTACCAATTTCGGTCAACGGTCTGTCGGGGGCAGGATTTCCAGCCAGTAGCCGTCGGGATCGGCGATGAAATAGATTCCCATGTTCTTGTTTTCGTAACAAATGCAGCCCATTTCCTGATGTTTTTTGTGAGCGGCGGTAAAATTATCGGTCCTGAATGCCAGATGAATTTCATTGTCGCCCAGGTCGTAGGGGCGTTCCATGTCGCGCATCCAGGTCAGTTCCAGCAGATGCTTTGACTAACCGTCCGCGAGATAGACAATAATGAATGCCCCGTCTGGAGCGACGATTCTTCTTGATTCTTTAAGTCCCAGCGCCTGTTGATAGAACGCCAGGCTTTTTTTCAGATTAAAAACATTCAGGTTATTGTGAACGAAAGTGAATTTCATGATCTGACCCTCCAAATAATAATTTGTTTATGCTACAATCCGGCAATCAATTTTTCGGCGAAACCCGGCAGCTTGAAGGCTGCCCGGTGGACGTCAGTTGTGTAATATTTCAGCGCCGGCCGCATGGCGGCATCCGGTTCCCGCGCGGGATTGCGGATATCGTAAACTGAAGAGCCGATGCAGGCTCCGATGTTGCCGCTGGGATAAGTCGGCACCATAATCAGGAAATAACCGTAAACTGGAAACAGTTTTTTGGTGACGGATACCAGCCGGGAAACGATTTTAGGATGCAGGAAAACAGATTCCGACTGGGAGGTGATAATACCGTCCTCGCGCAGCGCCGCTTTCATACAGTGATAGAATTTTTCATTGAACAGGGATTCGCCCGGCCCGATCGGGTCGGTGGAGTCAACAATGATAACATCATAGAGGTTCCGGCGCTCTTTGACGAACAAGCTGCCGTCAGCGATATGGATTTTAACCCTGGGATCGTCGAATCCGCAGGCAGTGGACGGAATGAATTTTCGCGACGCATTGATGACTTCCTCATCTATTTCACAGATATCTATCTCCTCAACGCATTGATGCCGGGCGATTTCGCGCAGCACGCCGCCGTCGCCGCCGCCGATGACCAGCGCACGGCGCGGCGCGGGATGAGAGAACATCGGGATGTGGGTGAGCATTTCCTGATAGGCGAATTCGTCAAATTCGGTAAGCTGGACCACGCCGTCAAGCACCAGCAGTCTGCCGCAGAACGGAGTATCGTAGACATCAATCTGCTGAAAAGCGCTTTTTTTGCTGAAAAGATGTTCGCCGACTTCGATTGAAACCGCGAATCCGGAATTGCCTTCGGTAACCCAGTTGCCTTTCAAATCAATCATTTGTATGCTCGCTCCGTTCAGCGGCGCAGTCCGACCTGCATCCGGTAATGTTTGCCCTCGAAAAATTCAGTGGCGAATTCAGCGACAACACGCGGCTCAAAGAATTTACAGCTGAAAATATCCAGATAGGCGGCGTTGGCGGCGTTGGCGAAATGTCCGGAAATCAGCGAAGTCTCAATCAACTGGGTCATGCTGAACCCGGCCGCGCGCTTGTTTTTGCCGAAATTGACGACGTTGCATTCGCCAAAAGCCTTCATCCTGATCTTTTTGCATAACTTGCCAGCGAATTGTTTGATATACTCCGTGTCAGTGATCAAGTCATGATTGCAGTTATAAATATCCACCGAGGCGGTCAGTCCCCAGGCTTTGCTTTCCTGAAAACGCTTTTTCCAGGAGAGCGCATAAATATGGGTGCAGTTTTTGAATACCGGCACCAGCTTTTCCACTCCGTTGTTGGAAACGATACCGCGGTTCATCAGACTGGAAATTACAGAACCGCCGGCTTTCATACTTTTACTTAACGAATCTACCGCGGCTTTAAAATCAATTTTGTCGCCGCAGGTGAAAATATCCACTGCGGCATAATCGTATTCCGGCCAGGTATGTACGGAAATGTGAGATTCGGCGATAATGACAAACCCGCTAATGCCCTGAGGTTCGAATGAATGAAAATTTGAGCCAAGAACTGTCGCCTTGCTGACCCTGGCTGCTTCGAGAAAAGCTTTTTCCATTTTTTTCTCGTCAGCCAGAAACTCCGAGTCGCAATCGTAAAATTCAACGGTCATATGCTTGCCGAGAGCAAAATCTCTATGATCGCATTGAGGCGTTCCTTGCATTTTTAACTCTTTCAAATCCCCTGGCTTTGACATTTTGACAGGAGCCAGGAAGTGAAGGCGGCTCGCGCAGCTCCCGCCTTTTTCTGGTGATAAACATATTCAATATATTTCTGCTGTTTTTCAAACTCCGCCGGATCCGGCAGCGTCCGCTTTTCGACAAAAATAATAAAGGCGCCGTATTCAGTCGGTATTGTGGGGGAAACCCCGTTAACCGGCAGATTTTCAACGATTCTGGCAATTCTGGCGCCTTCAGGACCATATGGCGGATCCATGACGATAAACGAATCCATCTTTTCAAATTTGGGGGCACTGACACCCTTGACGGACTTGACCCGTTCCGCGGCTTTCGCCTGAGACAGATTCAATGCGGTATTGCGGGCTGCCTCAGTGGCCAGGTTCTGCGCTTTGACTTTCTTGATTTCACTCAGTACGTCGCGGCGGGCTTCGTCAAATTCCTTCTGGCGGGAGGCCTGTTTATTAGTGAGAAATGCGACATATGCGGCTTTCCTGCCGGCGACGGCATTGGAAACGGGAACATTTTCATAAATTTGCGCAATCTGTTTGACCAGTTCCGGCTCCTTGATCTCGCCGAGCGCCAGGTCTTCCGCGCTGAACCAGTCCGCCTTGACCGGCTTTAATTTGCTCTTTTCGACAAAAGTATTAAAAATCTGGTATTGGCTTGTTTTCTCCGTTTCGCTGACTTTTTCATAAACATCGCGGGCGAAGATCTGGGCATTCTTCAACGCAATATCGGTGCGGATTTTATCGTCCAGCATCTTTTTCGCTTTTTCCTTGACCTGCTCAAAAGGCAGGACTTTCGGTTCCTGCTTGTCATCGGCGGCGGGCTGGGTGAATATTCGCTTGTTGTCATCGTAGAATTTTTGCACGGCGGCGGCACTGACTTGCGCGGCGGCTTCCGCAGCGTAGTTATTGTAGTCAAACGCCACTACCGACGCCTGGAATTTGGCGGGCATGATAAATTTCTTCCGGTTGATGTCGAAATAGTCTTTCATTTCTTTTTCCGAAACGGTCAAACCGGCAAGAAAATCTTCAGCTTTAAAACGACCGATCCAGACATCAAATTTTTCATTGAACTGATTATAGTAGGCTTTGATTTCGCCTGGAGTGACGATTACACTTTCTTCAATTTCCTGCTCCAGCGCCTGCTGGAGGAGGAAACTTCTGACGCTTTCGTCAAGGTCCAGCGGAGAGAAACCGCCGGGCTTGAGAATATTATCCAAATATTTCTGAAAAATCGCAATATCAAACTGTTTTGATTCTTTACCCTGAAATACCGGCAGTTTGGCGATAAAATCCGCAATCTGCTGATCAGTTACTTTGATGCCGCGCTGATTGGCGGCTTCGATTCTGCACAGCGCCGGAAATGTTTCCTGTCTGGCCATTTCATCCAGTTGCGGATTGCCAAGCGGAATGCCGCCGTAGATCAGCGACAGAATAATCATATTCCTGCCGTTCTGATTGCGGAATTCATCGTGAGTGATCTTACGCCCGAAAACCGTGCCGAACACCATATCACGTCCGCCCTGACTGAAAAGACTCGTAAACCCGGGGGTCAGAAATCCCAGAAAAGAGACTATGACCGCAAGGGTTATTATCGCGAACATTGTACGTCCATGCCGGGAAAACATGGAATTCATTTTTCTGATAACCATATGCTGCTTTAACCTTATGCTAAATTAATATTTTAAATACTTTCAATCATTAAAATCAATTTTAGAAAATTGCCTGCATGTAAAGATAAAATATTTTATCAATTTAGCAAGAATTATGTAAGGAATTTTTAAGAAAATATCCCCTCTTTGCATAATAACGGGTCAGTTTAGCGCTTATTAGCCGGACAGCGGGAGATTATGCAAAAATTATGCCTAAATGAACAACCCCGGGGCAGAGCCCCGAGGTATCGAAGACAAAAACAGCGTATTCAGAAGTCAAAGCGCAATTGACCATCATATAGTTTTTTGTATTCTTCTTGCGTATTTCCCTGC
>CAIPAT010000453.1 GCA_903863035.1 uncultured Lentisphaeria bacterium | reverse complement strand
TAACAAAAAGTAAAAATAGAAAAATCATTGTTGGAAGATGATAGCGGAGCTTTTACTCTTAAAAGGAAGTTTTTAAGAAAAAAGCAGAAAAAAAACAGGTAAATAGCGAATCAGACTTGACAAAAGAACTCATAGAAGGAGATTGGAGGAGTTCTAAAGTGCGGAAGTTGAAGGCAGGAAAGGTTGGGACGTTCTGACGTTTGGGCCGACGGCTGCGGGTGGATACATCGACCTGATGCGGAAAGTTTTTCCGTACGAAACCTGGGGAAAGGACTATTGCTACCGCATGATTCCAGCCTGGGGGCTGCCATTGCAAATACTTGGGATGGTCTTTCTGGTTCTGCTGTACCGCACATAAAAGGAACTGGGCGGGGACAAACATTACGTTCCGCCAAGTTTGGAAGGCATACACGTCAAAAAGAAAAGATTAAAACGGATGCAGACATCAGTGATGTCACCATCCCAATCTGAAAGCTAATAAAGGTAATACATGTTTAACCACGAAAGGCACGAAAAAGCACGAAAAAAATCTATCAACGAATTAATGCAGTGGAATATCCGCATAATTCGCTGACTACAGGTTTTCCTCTGTGTTCTGCTAACTCTCGGGTTAGTCCCGCGACTGCGGTATGCCCTCTGTGGTTATAAAGTTCCGGCACGGCCGGTTAATTTCATGAGTAATGTAGAAAGTAAATCATTAATAAAGGAATATGAAAAAATGCACCAGCCGAAGTACTGTTTATTTTATGACAATCACACCATGCCGGCCTGTCCGGATGTCGGGGAGAATTTCGATGCGGAATTGTTCACCGACCGGATCAAGGCCTGCGGGGTGGATTATCTGACGTTTCATGCCCGCTGCAACATGGGCATGGCCTACTATGACACAAAAATTGGTATCAAACATCCTTCACTGAAATATGACATGTTCGGCAGACTGGCGGAAGCCTGCAATCGCAAGGGGATTGCCCTGACCGCTTACCTGAACGGCGGCATCAGCAACGAGGAAGGGCTGCGGCATCGCGAATGGACGACTTTGCTGTTCGACGGACGGGAATATCGCGAGCCGCGCTTGACACCGTATGTCCGCACGATGTGCTACAATTCTCCGTATCGCGACCACCTGATCGCGATGGTCGAAGAAATAGCCCGCAACTATCCGGTTGCCGGTTTCTTTATCGACTGTCTGGCAGGATATCAGTGTGTCTGCCCGACCTGCGTGAAAGAAATGAAAGAACGCGGCATTGACTGGAAAATAGAAAAAGAAGTTGAAAAATTCTCCGAGTTTTCCGCTATCCGCCTGTCGCGCGACATTGCGCAGGCAGCGAAGGCGGTCAATCCTGAATTGCTGCTGTATTTCAACGGGCCGTCGTATGAGGAACAGGCTGAATTCGGTACTTATATCGAATGCGAATGCCTGCCGACCGGCCCCGGCTGGGGATATGAGTTTCTGCCGGCGCTGTCACACTACATGCGCACGCTCGGAGATAAGCCGGTATTGAATATGAGCGGACGTTTCTATGACTGGGGTGATTTCGGCGGATTGCGTCCGGAGGCCGCGATTAAATCAGAACTTTTATATGGACTGGCCAATGGTATGCGCCCGAACGTCGGCGGACATTTTCATCCGCGCGGCGACATTGAAACCGCAGTACTGGACCGGATCGAGAAAATCTATAAAGAACTTCAAACGATGGAGCCATGGTTTGACAATGCAAAAAACCTCACGGAAATGGCCATTGTTTATCCTGGTACAATCCATCAGATCCGCTTTGACAAACCGCTTCGCGGCGCCGTCAGGATGTTGTGTGAACTCAAGCAGCAGTTTGATATCGTAACTGAATTTTCCGACTGGAGCAAATATCAGGTATTGGTGATCCCGGATGACGTTACTTTCAGCGGGGAAACCGCACGGCGAGTCCAGGCTCATATTGCCGGCGGTAAAGCGGTAATCTCCAGCGGTATTTCCGGCATGAATCCGGAAAAAACAAAATTTGTGCTGGAACAGGAATGGGGCATAAAATTTGAAAAAGAATGCGATTTCGATCCGGCATATTTTGCCGTCGGCAAAAACTTCAATCAAGGTCTGCCGGATATGCCATTATCTTTATATTCATCAGGAATTGAAGTCGAAGCGCTGCCGGGAACAAGTACAGAAGCATATCTGATAAAGCCGTATTACAACCGGCATTGGGATGGCGAACATGCCTTCTTCTACAATCCGCCGGACAAAGTTACTAATATACCGGCGCTGACCATTTGCAAAAACGTTGCGCATTTCAGCCACCGCATTTTCTCCGGCTATAACTTGCAGGCATCAGTTGAACTGCGCCGGCTGTTCGCCAGCGTGCTGGAAAAGTTCCTGCCGGATCCGCTGCTGAAAACGGAAAATCTGCCGTCATTTGCCAGGGCGTTTGCAGCAGAACAGCCCGGACGCAGGATAGTTCACATTCTTTCGTATGTTCCGGAGCTGCGCGGCGAAAAAACCGAAATGATCGAAGAGCCGATACCGGTTATCAACGCGAAAATAGCGCTCCGGCTGGATGGAGCGCCTCCCGTAAAAGTCTATCTGGCGCCGGCAGGCAACGCATTGCCGTTCACGGTAAAAGACAATTACATCTGCGTGGATGTTCCAGTTTTCAAAGGCTATGCGCTGATAGTTTTTGAGAACTGATTAAATTGTACAGAAATAAAAACTATCATCCCGACTTGTTGCGGGAGGATAGTTTCTTGGGCTTTATCGGTTGAAAAAAAACCGCTTTATTATCGGTTGCCGTAAAAAAGTGATTTGATTAATTTCTGATAAGAACTTATTGTATGAAGTTTTGAGAAAAAAGGGAATATATATACTGGCCATTGCGGCATAACGCTTAAATACGGAAGAATTACGACAAATGCATGCTCCTCCGCCATCTGTTTCGCAAAATGTTGTAGCAGTTACGCCGGGCAGTAAAACTTATCATTGCGGTACTTTGACATATACCAAAATGGGCTTGTTCGTGCTTTTCGCCTGGCTGCTGTGGGGGGATTTCTGTTTCACGATGATGGAGGCAGTGGTGCCGACCATTCTGCCGCTGAAATTGAAAGCGCTGGGGTGTTCCAATACGCTGATGGCGGTGATTATGACCGCTGCGCCGGGAGTCCTGAACATGACGGTCTGTCCGTATGTCAGCTTTAAAAGCGACCGCTACCGCAGCCGCTGGGGCCGGCGCATCCCGTTCATCATCTGGACCATGCCTTTTCTCTGCGCCAGTCTGGCGTTAATCGGTTTGAGTGATGACATCTGCGGCCTGCTGCAAAGAAATTCAGAGTTTCTCAGAACCTTTACACCTGCCACTATTACCATAGTTCTGGTTGCGGTGTTTCTAATCATGTTCCAGTTTTTCAATATGTTCGTGGGCTCGGTGTTCTGGTATCTGTTCAACGACGTGGTTCCGGCGCAGTTTCTGGCGCGTTTTATGGGCTTGTTCCGGATTGTCGGGACGGGGGCGGGAGCCATCTATAACTTCTTTATTTTCAAATATGCCGGATCGCATATGCGGGAGATTTTTGTCTGGGCGGCAGTGCTGTATCTGGTCGGGTTCGGGTTAGCTTGTATGATGATCAAAGAAGGCAAATATCCGGAACCGGACGAGGAGGCCGCCAAAGCGGGCAGAGGCATGGCTGGACTTAAAACATTTTTCCGGGAATCGTTTTCGCACCGGTTTTATGTGCTGCGGTTTCTGTATACTTCTTTTGCCGCTTTTGCCGGCGCTATCGGCACGTTCGGTATTTTCTTCAACCAGGAAATGGGTTTGTCGCTGGACCAGATCGGCAAAATCGCCGCCATCAGCTCAGTTGCGATGATGGCGGCGATGTATTTCATGGCGATTTTTGTTGACCGCTGGCATCCGCTGCGCATCTGTGTTTACGGGGCGGTATTCGGCGTACTCGGAAACTTCATGTCGCTGGTATGGATTTTCGTAACCCTGCCGGGCAATTATTTCTTCTGGCTTAACATCGGCAATGCCATAATCGGCGCATTCCTGCTGGCGCTGGTCGGAACTGCCGGTCTGCCCAGCGAGATGCGGATATTCCCTCAATCCAGATTCGGGCAGTTCTGTTCGGCGCAGGCCATGCTCCGTTCAACTTTCACCGTATTTGCCGGAGTCCTGGCCGGGGCGTTTATGGACCTGGTCAAATATTTATGCAACGGTTCGGATTATTCATACCGTTTTATTTTTGTGTGGATGGTAGTCTTCGGCTTGATCAGCACCATATTCCTGATAAAGGTATATATTGAATGGCACCGGCTGGGTGGCGATAAGCATTTCCACCCGCCGGCGCCCTGGAATCCCAGCGGGATTGAGGAAATGCCGATTGTGCCGATTGTGGTACCACAGACCAAGTGGCTGAATATCTCGTTCCTGTTTTTCGACGGAATCATGGGGTTGTCGGTGCTGAGTATTCCCGTTCTGATGTGGTGGATGTATATGAAACATCAAATGTTTGCATTCAAGTGGTACGGCCTGGCGGTACTGCCGCTTTGCATACTCGGCTGGATATGCTGGATGGTGCTGAAACAAAAAATCCGCCGGGACATTGCCGCATCGAAGTCAGGTTCGCCATTGCGTAACGGGATTCCGCATCACGGCATGCTGATTATTCTCGGCAGCAAATTTCTGCTTGCCCTCTGCATCTGGGTATGTCAGGTACTGTCAACCGTATTCCTGAATATGGAAGGCGGCGCTATTGTATTCGGTATTGCGAACGGGCTTACTAACTTCCTGTTGATTTGCACGGTATATCTGATGTGCAGAATTGAGCGCGGGTTTTCCGTCACGGTCGATGAAAAGTATGAGCCGGAGAGTGATGTATCAGCGCCATCCGCGGCATAGCCGCAACCAAAAATACAGCTTCACCATGAAGAACATGAAGATAGTGAAGTAAAACCCGGGAACGCCGCTCTCCGCAGCGGCTTTATGCCTTTCGCCTTTGGCGACCAATCCCGCGACTGCGGGACCGTTGGATCACACCCGGCGGGCCGCCGTTGGCATGTTGCGAGAAACAATTTTTTGTTTGCAGGGTACCCTTGCATCCCTCCTCCGGAACTTCAATTTGACGGCTAAAGTGACGGAAGTTTGTCACTGCATTTCTGAGTATTTTTCATGTTAATAATGAGAAACTTATGAAAATGGCCGCATGAAAATCTTTCTAAAAAAACAAGAAAATGACGGATAGTAGTACGAAGGGAATACAGAAAAGGAAGAAATAATTAAAGACAAGTCAGCGGATCATTGCGTGGAACGCAAATATCCGCTGACTCATGGTTTTGATTTTTTCGTGCTTTTTCGTGTCTTTCGTGGTAAACCTGCTGCCATGGCTTCTGGCTGTTACAACTCTTTACGGTTTTTTTAGCGATATGAAATCTAGCGCCGGGATGTGATGTAAACCGGATTCCGTTTTTTTCCCTTTCAGTTTTTCCAGCATGATATCGGCGGCTTTTTCGGCAATGCCGTGAAAATCCTGGCGGCAGATATAGATTCCGGCAAAATTTTCTGTTCGGTCATTCCATTGATCGAACACTCCGGCGATCGGCGGAGTGACGGGAAAATGCTGTTTGTTATGCTCGTAAAATGCGTAGACGGAGAAGCTGGATGAGGCCAGGATTGCGGTACGGCCGTTTTTCATAAATGACGCATTTGCGATTTCCGGTTTATCAAAAATCAGATAAGGTATTTTTTGACGAGACAATGCTTTTTCCGCACCTTGCAGGCGTTCATGACCGGCCGAGTTGCTTTTTTCGAACATGATTACAAATCTGTTCGCGCCGTCCTGAATGCATCTGGCAACTAATTCCGCCGCGGCCGCGGCATTGTCTGTAGTCACTGTCGCACAGCTTTTTAATTCTGCTCTCCGGTCAAGAAATACCAGCGGATATTGGTTTTTTTTCAGGGAAGTATATTCCGGGGCGTCATAAGCAATTCCGCTCGGAATAATAAACGCGCCGTCGGCGACATTCTGGGTCAGCCGCATCAACAGGCGGCGGAAGGCATCAGGCTCATCATGATACAGCACGATCATCAGGTCGTAGCCTTCGCGACTCAATCTCTCACTCAGGAACTGGGCCGGTTCCTGCTGGATCGGGTTTTTCAAATCGGGCACCAGCAGCCAGAGCGTTTTCGTCGTTCCGGCGGCCAGATTTCTTGCCGCCAGGTTCGGGGCATAGCGCATTTTTTTTGCAGTCCGGCGGATTAATTCCCGGGTGTTTTCGCGCACCCGGGGATCGTTGTGCAACGCTCGCGAGACGGTTGAAATATCCACCTTGCAAGCTTGAGCAATGTCGCTTAAGCGGATAGCCATTTATTGTTTAATCCTAAAAAACAGTTTTAAAGTTCTAAAGTGCCTAAATAAAATACTCTTTTAACCGCAGAGGTCACAGAGAAATCCATGCTTTCTGGTTTCACGGTTTTACGGTTTTACAGTTTTACGGTTTTACGGTTTCACGGTTTTACGGTTTTACGGTTTTACGGTTTGACGGTTTTACGGTTTGACTGTAATACCGTTAAGCTGTAATGCCGTAATACCGTTAAGCTGTAATGCCGTAATACCGCTTTATTCTGACTCCTGTCTCCTGACTTCTCAGTTGGCAGACTAAGCCTGCAATAATTTATATGTTCTGATTTCAAACGGCTTCAATTCGACGCCCATGCTGCCGGAAACTTCAACACTGCTGAGATTTTCCCATTCCAGCATATCGGTTTCCGCAATGCGCTTAATGTTTGCGTCGAAATACAGAATGCCGGAAGAGGCTTTACCCTGAATTTCCACGAGGCGGATGATCAGGCAGTCCTCCTTTTCGGCTTTTTTCAGTACTTCCAGCGAAATTCCGCCGGAACTCAGGCGACATGGCAGTTCAACCATGCCGTGTTTACAGCCATTGAAAAGGAGCGGAAGACTGTTTAGCGCAGCGGCTTCGGCGATTACGGTTGACTCTGTAAGCTGGCCTTGATGCGGCAGGAAACTGTAAGTAAATTCATGCCGGCCGATATCCGCGTTGAAATCCGGATATTTCGGCGAACGCAGCAGATTCAGATCAAGCGTTGAGCCATGTACTTTATAACCGTATTTACAGTTGTTCAGCAGCGCGGCGCCGTATTGCAGATCAGAAATATCCGCGTAGCGATGTGCGACAACTTCAAACTTTGCCAGTTCCCAGCTGGTATTCCGGGTGGATGGGCGTTTTACATAAGCATATTGAATATCGAAAGACGCTTCTGAAGCCTGGACGTCAACTGTGAATGCCGTGCGCAGCATTTTGTGCGCCTCCTTCCATTCGACGACAGTATTGAAATCAAGGCGTTTCGATTTACCCAGCACAATCTGCTGTCTGATGCAGGAATTGCCGATTTTAAGCTCAAAATTCAGTGCATTGCGGACCGGGCCGTCAAGCTGCATGACTTTACCGGTTCCGGCGGCATTCTCGATCAGTTGTTTTTCATAGAAAAGATCCACGTCCCAGGCATCGTAGTTATTGGGTTCGTCCACATACAGCGAGAATGCATTACCTTTTTCTTCATTTTTCAGAATCTGCCGTCTGGCTTCCTTGTCGTAACCGGATATCAGTTCGGCATTGCGGTTGAATTCATAGCGGACCAGATCATTTTCAAGCACCAGCGGACCAGTAACTTCAACTTCAGCGGAAGCCTGAATTCTGTCATTTCCACGCTTCAGCGTCAGGAATCCGTATTCGGGAATCTGTACTTCCGCCCAGGTTCTGCCTTTTTCGGTTTGAGCCGCAACGCAGTTTCCTTCTTCGGCCTGGATACTATAACCGGTCCAGGCATCCGGTAATTCAACAGCACCGGAATAAGGCGTTCCCATATTATTCATTAAAGTCAGCGCGGCTGAGTCTTGTTTGAACAGCATTTCCGCGGCAGCAGTCATCAGCTTATCACAATCAGAGAAAGCAGTGCGGTATTCTTCCAGTGTATTCTGGTAAACTTCGGTAATTGAAGAACCCGGAATGATATCATGGAATTGATTAATCAGCAGAACTTTCCAGATTTTATCCAGTTCCTGCGCCGGATATTTTGCCGTCGGCAGACAGGAGTACAAAAACTCCAGTGATTTCAAGCGGTATTCCAGCAGGCGGTTGGCCTTCTTTACTCTGGCCTGTGTGGTCAAGGTGCCGCGATGGGATTCCAGGTAAAGTTCGCCATTCCATAATTCCAGCTTATTGCGGAATTTTTCCAGCCGTTTGAAGAAATCGTCAGCGCGTCCGAAACTCAGTTTCGGGCATCCTTCCATATTTTTCTGTCTCAAGCCGTTTTCTATATTTTCTTCTTTCGGTCCGCCGCCGCCGTCGCCCACGCCGAACAGAGAAATAAACTCGTCAACGCTGTCATTTTCAATAAAATTATCCTGTGCCTTGATCAAGGTTTTCGGCAGAAGGAAAGAATTGTAATTGTCCTCCGGCGGGAAATGGGTCAGCACTTCCGAGCCGTCTACGCCGCGCCAGATGAACGTGTTATGCGGAAATTTATTGATCTGGTTCCAGGAAATTTTCTGTGTCAGAAAATAATCGCAGCGGCATTTACGGATGATCTGCGGCAGCGCGGAGGAGTAGCCGAATACGTCCGGCAGCCATAGATTTTTAACATCGAATCCGAATTCGTCCATAAAAAAGTTCTTGCCGTGGACAAATTGACGAATCATAGACTCGCCGCCAATGATGTTGCAGTCGGCTTCAACCCACATTCCGCCTTGCGGTTCCCATCGGCCTGCCTTGACGTGTTTTTTAATCTTTTCATAGAGCGCAGGATAACGTTCTTTGGTGAAGGCGTAATGTTGCGGCTGAGACGCTCCGAAGACGTAATCGGGATATTTTTCGATCAGGCCGATTTGATTGGAAAAAGTTCTGCCGCATTTGCGGATTGTTTCTTTCACCGGCCACAGCCAGCCGGTATCAATATGCGCATGCCCGACCGCGGTAACCTTCAAGGCGGAGTCATTGGCCGGAGCGGAAAAAATCTTTTTCAGCACGCCGCGGCATTTTGCGGCATTGGCGCGGTTGCCGGCATAAACGTTGATCGCGTCATTTACTGTTGAAACTAACTGGCGGCAGCGGTAATTGTTCTCCGGAATTTCTTCCAGCATGCTTAAAATGAAATTTATGTCCAGATATAATTGCCACATCTCTTCATTCCATGCACAGAGGCGCAGGAGAGACACCCGTGCATCGAATGTGCCGTGCTGGTTGGCCTCGTCCAGAGGCGGGCGGCCATTTTTTCTGACGCCGAAGAGATCATTGGCGGCGCCTTCACACCATAGTTCAAATACTTCTCCGCCTTTTGCCTGCTCGCAGACAGGGTATATTTCCCTGGCGTAATTACTGACAAATATTGATTGTGCCGTAATTCCCTGAAGCGGAACGCCGTCATCGGAGAAGATCAAGCCTTCGCCGCTGATATTGATTCGGGCGACAATTTTTTTACCGGCCCATGATTCCGGAATTTTGCCGTTGAGCTTGAACCAGGCGCTGCTCCATTTTTCACCCCATACTCCACCTTCGGAGATTTTTTTTAACGGATATTTTAGGCGTTCCGCAAACGGAACATGGTCATGAGAGTTGAAAAATTCAGCTTCCAGCGGAACCGTTCCGTCAAAAAGATCCCGGTCCACATCATCCAGAAAACATTTGATCCGGTTCTGAAATATCTTAAAACTTTCTCTGCGCATTTTTCTATTCCTTATGCTTAAATATATTAATACAATCGCTTGTATTTTTAAGATTATACAGCCGCTCTTAATAAAATGCAATCGCTTGGATTTTTTTTTAACAGAATTTATCGTGAAAATTGCAAAAGCCTCTTTGTCGCGGTGATGATACAGGAAAAAACAACAGGGAAAAGATGGTGGGCGATGAGGGGCTGTCAAAACTAATCTGTTAGAGCTTAAAAACTGCGATCTGAGCTCAAAATAATTGTTGATAGCTTGATTTTTTGATAAAAAAACAGCCCTTAAAATGGTACCTTTGGGTACTTGTAGCTCTCAAAACGGTACCGAATGGCACCTTTAAAAATCATTATGTAACCTCAAATATCATTGTTTGTTACAGCCAGGCGGCTCGGATGACTCGCCCTCGATAAAGAGGTAATCAAGCTCGATGTTTTTAAGGTTGGTTTCTCCATGCATCCGCCGCTCCAAAAGGGTAAACGCTTCACGGGCCAATGCCGCATACGGCTGGATGACCGCGGTCATGGTGGGGGCAGTGAGCTGCAACTGGTCGGGGGTCATCCAAGCCACAATCGAGAGATCGTGCGGCCACTTAATTTGTTTCCGGCGCAGCGATGGAGCGACTTCCCGCCAGCAGTTTTCGCCGCAGCAGATCAAGGCGGTGATGTTTTGCGCCAAAAGAGTATCCAACGCCAGCGCCGCGCTGGGCAGATAGATCCCGGTTGGACCAGTATAATTGGCCTGGCCGGTCAAAGGGGTACCACCGTGACAGCGGACGCGCTCATCAAAGGTGGCCAGCCGGATTTGTGTATTTAATACGTCAAAGTCCCCCAGATAAATGAGCCCGATTCGGCGATGACCGAGTCCGGCCAGATGATCCACCACGGTTTGCATTCCCTTTTGCTCGTTGGACGATACCGAGTAGATGTGCTCCAACCGGCGCGCGTAGTCATTGATGCAGACCATCGGCAAACTGGAGCTTTTGCTGAATCCATCGGAGAGATGAAACTGGAAATCCAGCGAAATCACGCCGCCGGTGGTTTTTTCGTTGAGCATCGCAAAATGGTCGACGCACACCATCTCCAAAAATTTGCCCCGGCGGTTGCTCTCATTCATGAGCGCGGTAATGATCAACGACCCCAGTCCGACAATTTCCAATGAGCTGTGTGGCAGCACCACAGTAATATTGTTGCTGTCGACCGGCGCGGTGACCCCCGCTTTGCGGGCAGCGGCGATGATTTGGGCGCGCGTCCGCTCCGAAATTTCCCGGCTGTTGCCGAGCGCCCGCGAGACGGTCGCTTGCGACACACCAAGGGATTCGGCCAGTTGACGCATGCTGTTGGGTGATTTTTTTCTCATAAAATCAATATAGCACCATCTGCCGAAATTTCAATCCATAATGATTCATTTCATTACATAATTATGCGTAACAAAGCCTTTGCCGGTCATTGAAAACATTGGCGGCGCGACTTATTATTTAACCATCAAATTAAAAACAGGGAACGGATATGGACAGCGATTTTGCCAATTTGGAATTCCATAACTTTGCCGGACTCAAACCGGCGTCGGGCTGGCGCGGCTTGGAGCTTCATCGCTTCCCGGAGCATATCCGTACTTTGACGGGGGCGCAAAGCCCATTGGGGGGTGAAATCCGATTTGTAACCGCTGCTCCTGAGGTCAAAGTGCATTTTGCTTTTTGTGCGCCCGATACAACATCGGGGAGCGCCCGGATTCGTGTTTATCGCGGCGATTGCGAGCAGGAACTTGCCGGTAATCTGTCACTCAAACCGGGGCGGATAACCACCATTGTCATCCCAGGCTCAACGATGCTGGATCGGATGCGCCCGGAGACCATTCCCGCCCGGGGGTTTGCACCGCAAGTGTGGCGGATCGCGGTGGACGAAATGCCGACGGTGGTGTTTTGCGGGCTCGACACCGCCGGGTACCCGGTGCGCAAACCGTTTGCGGAGGAGAAGCCCCGACTCAAATATCTGGCGCTCAGCGGCTCGGTCGGGCAATTCGGCTTTGATGTTTTCTCAAGCATTGCCGCTCGTCGGCTGGGGCTTGACCGAACAAGTTTTGCGATGGCCGGCCGCAATGTCTGGCAGGACGAATATGTTGATTATGTAAGCTCGGTTGCGGACGAATTCGACATCATTACTTTTATGTATGGCTTGAATGTCATACCCAAAACCCCGACGGATGAAATCAAACGGCGGATGCGCAACATGCTTGCCAAGCTCACCGCCAAGCGTCCGGAGCGCCCGGTGCTGGCGCTCCCGACCTACGACTGCAACCTCGACCGACTGGCGGACCCGGAGAGGGACCCCTATTTTCGCCCTTATCTTGAGCTCAAACAAGTATTTGCTCAAGCTGTCTCCGAGTTTGCGGTTAAGGCCAATGTGCACAGCATTCCTGGCAACTCGCTGATGGACGACCCGGGCGCCATTTACACAGACGGACTTCATCTCGGCGTTTACGGGCAAGTGTTGTTGGGTATCCGTCTGGCGGATGTCATGGAAGGATATTTAAAGTGAAAATCGAGCTCTCCTTTGGTACAGTCACGGTGCGCGGGGCCGAACATGAGTTTGCGGTCAAGCGCTCCGGCAACGTTGAAATTTTAGAGTTCACCTTTGCCGCCGCCGGTCCCGTTAATATCGCGTGGGCAATTGCGCTCAACGGCGTGGCCGGGTGCTGGCGGTCCAGTAATTTGTTTCACAAAAATCTGCCGGCCGATTACCAGCATTTTCGCAGCCATGTGTCGGCAGGGGTCCCGGCAGCGCTGTTTTTTGACCAGCTCGACCGAAATTTGTTTGCCTTTAACGCCTCGGAGGCGTTGCGCGAAGTGAGTCTCACTGCCGGGGTCAATGAGTCGGATAACTGGATGCATTGCTCATTTGACATATTGTATTTCCCGGCCGGGAAACCGCTGTTGCTCCGGTTTGACCGCCGTTGCAAAAATTTTGCCGAAGTTTTGCGCGACGCTTTTCGCTGGAGCGGAAAAATGTGTGCGGCTCCGGTGGCGGCTCCGGTGGCGGCTTTTCGAGCGTTGTACTCGACTTGGTACAGCTATCACCAGGACATCAATGCCGCAGTGGTCGAGACGGAGTGCCGCGCTGCCGCACGGTACGGCATCGGCACGGTGATCGTCGACGACGGCTGGCACATGGCCGGGACGCTCGACAGCTACAGTCATTGCGGCGATTGGCAAGTTGATGAGGGTAAATTCCCCGACTTTGCGGCCCACGTCAAACGGGTGCAAGCCTTAAAGATGAAATACATGCTGTGGATCGCGCTGCCGTTTCTCGGGCATAACACCAAAGCCTTTGCCAAACTCAAAGATTGCACGTTGTACCAAAAAAAGGAGTGGCAACTCGATATCCTCGACCCCCGTTGCCCGGAAGTACGCGACTACCTAGCCGACCGTCTTGAGGAGTTGGCCGTCACTTATGGCATCGACGGCTTTAAATTGGACTTTATTGAGCAATTTAAACTGCCAGGCGGTGACGAGGACGGTCATTTGGCGCAGGCGGTCGATTTGTTGCTGCGTGAAATCACTGGGCGGTTGCGGGCAGTCAAGCCGGAAATGCTCATCGAGTTTCGCCGCCCCTATGAGAGTGCCGCCTTGCGTCAATATGCCAATATGTTTCGCGCCGGTGATTGTCCGGCTGATTTTCACAGCAACCGTGTCCAGACGCTGGATCTCAGGCTCATGTGCCCCGAGGCGGCGATCCACTCGGATATGCTCACCTGGGGCAATCATGAGCAACCCGACGCGGCGGCGCTGCAATTGCTGTCGGTGCTTTTTGGCGTCCCGCAAATCTCGGTCAGACTCAATGAAATCCCCCCGGCCCAACGCCGGATGCTCAAATTTTGGCTTGGGTTTTTTAATCAGCACCGCGATACCTTGCTTGATGGCAGACTCGAATTGCACGAGCCGGGGTTGCTTTACCCGTATGCCGTCGCCCAAACCAAAGGGGAGGCGATCCACCTGTTGGCCACCCGCGACCGCGTGATCAATGTCACGAGCTGTAAAACCCATTTTTTGATCAATGCCGCCGGGGCCCAAACACTGTATCTGCGCAGCTTTGAAGGCCCTAAAGAGGTTGAAATCCGCAACGCGCAAGGCAAGATAAAAAATCGTTTCACCTCCGTTTCCAAAGAGTTATTGATCCATATTAAAATGTCCGATTTCATTACCATTAAACCTAAAACAAAGGAGATCCAATGAGAAAAAAAGCAATTTTTACACTGATCGAGCGTGTGTCCAGGTAAGGTATCACTAAACTAGACGAATGAAATGTTTCGTCCATACCAATTGTCCATTTCAGGTATGTAGCCTAATCACTAGCCACTGGCTAACGCGTGAGGATAAAGTTGCGAGGCGGGAAAGCTGGGAAC
>CAIPAT010000452.1 GCA_903863035.1 uncultured Lentisphaeria bacterium | reverse complement strand
CGGATGCTGCCGGATACATTTATTGATTGCGTCATTGGCCTGCTTATCGATGCCAAACGGTTTTTCCCCCATCAGGTGTTTACCGGAACGGATGATATCACAATATAACTGTTCATGCAGGTTATGCGGCACCGCGCAGTATACCGCCTCCACGTCCGGATTGGCCAGCAGCGCGGTGTAATCAGTAGTTGCCTGGGTAATGGCGGGAAAATTGTCCTGATACCATGGGAAAGACGCGTCATTCACGTCGCAAATAGCGATGATCTCCGGACGTGCCGCCAAATCGGGCAGATGACACCACCGTGCGGACGCACTGGCGAATTCCCGCCCCATCAACCCCAAACCGATTATTCCGAATTTGATCTTTCTGCAACTCATTTTTCCGTTTCCATCTGTAATATCGCCAGTGTCTCATCCATTTTACCAATAACAAAATCCACGGCTTTTCGCGACACGATCAGCGGCAGTTTCGTCAGCGCTGACGGCGGACAATCGGCTTTGTAAGTCTGGGCGCTGATGTCAATACAGCATTCCTTGTTAAGACGATTGGTAAATTTTGTCACGCATTCGGCGGATTTGAAGTATAACGTGGTCATGTGCGCCTCGCCTTCGACTTTATCGAGCAGACTGGAATACTTCGCCGCAAGTTCCGCCGCCGCCGCATGATAATATTTACCCGTAGTCCGGGTATGTTCCCGGTTGGCTTCAGCAAACTCGATAGTGATCAAATAAGCCAGCGACGCCAGTTCCTCCTGCCCGTTCGTCACCAGTGCGCCGAACTGATTAAGGCTGTCCATAGCCGCAGTGGTCAAAATCTTCGAGGCCGGATATTGACCGCCGGGGAACCCTTTACCGACAGAAACAAAATCCGGATGACAGTCATATTCCTTGAATAAGAACAATTCCGGCGACCACATGCAGGACTGAATTTCGTCAACAATGACCGGGATATCCCGGTCAGAGCAGATATCGTGAGTTCTCCTGACAAATTCATCAGTCAACCGGATACCGCCGTAATTCATCAGTACCAGTTCATGAAAGAACCCGGCGATTTTATATTCACCGGAGTCGTATCTGCCGACAATATCCGCAAAATGCTCCGCATCATTGATTCTGACCGGTTTCACTCTGAAAATATCAGTTTTCTCCAGCGTATCTGCAAAGTCCGGCCACATGCCGCGCAAAACTTGCGTCAATACCGTTGTGCCGTGATAATTAGCCTCTTTGCCGCCATTGTTGTCTGCCATAACCAGAAATACCGGAATTCTTCCGGCATATTGAGGTTCCGAATACGTCCTGTCCAGACGGTAAAACCGGGCCAGCATCATTTTTAGAGCGGCTTCAACAGCCAGACTGCCGGTTTCCAGATTGATCACCCGGTTCAGGACGTGCGACTCTGACGACTTCAAGACTTCTTCAAGTCCGTCCCGGTCATCCTGCCGCAGACCGTTGGCCACCCTTATCAGTTCACGTTCCAGATGCCGTGAAATATAACCGCGAGTGTTGTTGTGGGTGACATTTGAAATCCCGACCTTTGCGGCATTTGCCAGCAACCGGTATCCAGGAAAAGAATGGCCCAGCGATGCATGATAATGTTCGCTCTTCCCGATAAAGTATGTCCGGCCATCCTCGCCTATGCGGATTACGCCGGCTCCACCAATCGGGGACATTTCATTGCGCTGAGCCTGCGCAAAAGATGCAGTCGGTGCGCCGGCCGTGCTAATGCCAATCCCGGAGCAAATCTTTTTGCCGACATATTCCAGCAGTTCATCCTGACGCTGCTGAAATTCCAAAGGATAAAAATCAATTTTCTCTTCTGCAATTGCTTTCAGCTCTGCGACGCTGAGTCCGGACAAAAAAGATCCGGCTTCGCACACCGCAGTGATATAATCTTCGCCAAGCAAGTCTTGTAATGATCGTGATATATTCTTCAGCATATCAATACACCTTCCATGAAATAGTTGTTTCGTTATATTATTGATTATAACCCTCATCTTTGATTATTTCAAGCATTAAATGATCTATTTAATCAAAAATAATTGAATTTTCATTTTACTGCGCTAAAGTATATTGATTAAATTAAATCAGGAGAGCATAACTTGAAAAAAGACGCAATACGGCAAATCCGCCTGCTGGAGATGTTGTCAGAAAAAAAGCGGCTGGATATCAGAACTGTGGTGGAAGCGCTATCCATCTCTGAAGCTACCGCCAGAAGGCTTTTCACCGATCTGGAAAAAAGCGGCAAGCTCATCCGCACTCACGGCGGAATCCAGGCGGCCCCTGAAATCGCTCCTGATTACTCATTTCGGCTTTCCTCCGTGCAACATACTCCTGAAAAAAACGCGATCGGCGCGGCGGCAGCCATGCACATTAATTCTGGCGACCGGATTTATCTGGACTCCGGCACGACTGTACTGAAAATGGCTGATGCGCTGGCCAGCCGTATCCGGCACGGCGAAATCAGCGGAATTTCCATTGTCACCAATTCGCTCTCCTGTATGGATAATCTTTCAGAACTTACCGAAGTCATCCTTACCGGCGGAATTATCCGGCCGGAGAGACGCGATATATGCGGACCGCTTGCGGAAAAGAACCTGTCCCTATACCACTTTGACAAGGCGTTTCTTGGGGCGGACGCTATCTCGGCGAACGGAGATCTGCTCACGACAGACGATCGCACTGCCATTATGAATGAAATGGTTATCCGCAATTCCGGCACAGTATTTATTCTGGCCGATTCCAGCAAATTTGGCAGCAAGGCATTTGTAACTTATGCCAACCTTAACGGGATCAATGCTACGATCATTTTCGATGATAAATTGAGTCAGAAAAAACGCATTGAACTGCGTGCCATGAAGATAAAAACCGAAGTCCTGGCCGTCAAGAAATAAAGAATCTACTCCGCCCCATCCTATTCCTGCCGTCGGCAAGTGGGTATTACTGACGGACTTTCACGCCATGGTGACGGAGAGTCACAAAAACCAAGACCAGACGCCACGATGTTCCGGGCATAGAACCTAATTGAATATTCTTTCAATCTCCACCGACACCCTTCGCGTCGCCAGTTGCTCGATGAATAATCCCCGGCGCGAGGCGCTTTCCTGTTGCTGCGATTGTAACGGGGGGATATGGCTGACCAACTGCGGAACGGATGAATTTTTGACATATTGAACCGGATGTGGATATTATTTCGCCGCAGATCAATAAATTTCTCGCATATATTACTACTTTGATCAAGCCATTTTTTGCTTGTTAATCCAGCGATATTACTGTTCAAACCAGG
>CAIPAT010000451.1 GCA_903863035.1 uncultured Lentisphaeria bacterium | reverse complement strand
TCTCGCAACTTTATCCTCACGCGTTAGCCAGTGGCTAGTGATTAGGCTACATACCTGAAATGGACAATTGGTATGGACGAAACATTTCATTCGTCTAGTTTAGTGATACCTTACCTGGACACACATTCAATGAGTGTAAAACAGTTACGACGCTTAATCATTATCTTCCCCTCTGTATTGTTTAGTATGCCGTTATATAGTAAAACCTATATAAAAAGTAATCTGCAAAGCTTATTTTTCAATATAAAATTTAACAAAAAAATAAAAATCTGAGTTAGCTCAGCTTTCGCGGACTAAAAAGTGCGAAGATTTATTTCAACCTGAAAATCCGATTCTTGCATTTTCCCAAAATCTGTAAGGCGTTGTAAATAAATAGACTTTACAACGACACAGATTGATGCCGTGTCATTCCAACCTCCTCGATAAAGAATATCGTGGCACCAAACTTTAACGTTTGTATTTTCGTGCAACAGGTCATTAATTTTCCGCCACTATTTACTCTTTTGTTTCAACTTCACCAATAACTTTTCATTCGAACTCAGATATATCCGGACAGATATTATTAAGCTTCAACAGCATAAAATCCGTCGACGGACAGCGGCGGGTTGACAAAGCAGAAGCCCTGCTGGATTTCAGCAACACGCCTTGCGAGCACATATGCTGTTATTCAGGTTGCCTTGTCGGTTAGCGGCTTAAAACATGGATTACCGGCAAGATTATATTTCATTGATTGGTCCTTGTTGAGGCCGCGCTTCTGAAAGTTGACTCTTACATATCATATATTCAACACGGCTGAAAATTTAACATAGATTGCGGGGCGAGCGTCTTGCGACTGCCATTTTTCTGCCGGATACATGATGCTGTTTTATGTGGCAGGAACAAAACAGTTGACAATATTACTGGAAGTAGAAATTCTTTACATATTTTTAGTGGAGTTTTAACTTTTTTACTTTTGCATTAATCAAGGATTTAAACTATATTTGGCAGTTGTAAAATTCAGAAAGGACCGGTCAATGAATCTGGACATACAGTGGTTAATATCAGGGTTGGTCGAAAATAATATTTTGACTGTCGAGCAGTGTCAGGAAATAATCACCAGGACAGGCGAGAACTGTGATCTTTCAACATTTGCCCAGGAGATATTAAACTCCATGGCGCAGGGGCTGGAAGAAGAGGAAGCCATGCAGTTGCTGGAAAAACTCCAGGCGCTGATGGAAATGTCCTCCGAACGGGCGGCAGCCGGCGATATCCCCCAGATGTTCGCACCGCCGGAGGAAGAACGGGAAGACATGGACAATGCTGAATGGGACAATCTGCCGAAGCTCGACAATGTGGCCAATATGTCCGACCCGGAAATCGCGCCATTGATTATCACCTTGCTTAAAAGTTTGCGCTCCCTGGGTGCCAGCGATCTGCATATTTCCGCCGGGGCCGTTCCATTTATCCGCTGCAACCTTCAAATTGTCAAAATCAGTGACCGCATTATTCCGCCTGAAGACGCCATGCGGCTTAACCATGTGCTGCTGACCAAAGAGCAGAAAGACTTTTTCGACCAGGAAATGGATTTGAACTTTGCGCTGGAAATAGACCATGACCGTTTTCGTGTCAGCTTAATGATGCATAAAGACGGCGCGTCCGGTACCTACCGGCTGGTTCCAAACAAGCTAAAGACTTTGAGCGAACTGGGTTTCCTGCCTCAGGATGTGGCAACTGTTGAACGCCTGCTGGACTATCACAACGGTCTGATCCTGGTTACCGGACCGTTAGGCAGCGGCAAAACAACCACGCTGGCGACCATGATTAATACTATTAATAAAAAACGTCATGACCATGTGATCACGGTTGAGGACCCGATTGAAGTGCTGATTCCGTCCCAGAACTGTAACATCACGCAGCGTGAAGTCGGCAAACATACCAACAACTACCGTTCTGCATTAAAAGGTGCGCTGCGTGAAGACCCGGATATCATCGTCATCGGGGAACTCCATGACCTGGATACAATCGAAAACGCCATCACTGCGTCCGAAACCGGGCATCTGGTTATCGGCACGCTGCATACCTGTGACGCGGCAAACACTCTTAACCGGTTGCTTGATGTGTTCCCGACGACACAGCAGCCGCAGATCCGCGCTATGACCTCGGTCAGCTTGCGCGGCATCATCTGCCAGAGGCTGATTCCAGCCGCGGCCGGCGGCTTGACCGTGGCGTATGAAATGCTGATCAATACCATGGCAGTAGGTAATATCATTTCCGAAGGTAAAACTCACCAGTTGAAAGCGGTCATGCAGACCGGTACTACACAGGGGATGACTACTTTCGACGCTAATATCTTTAACAAGTTCAATGCCGGGCAGATAACTGCCGAGGTGGCGGAAAATAATATCCGCGACAAAGCGATCCTCAAACAGTTTAAAGAGGCAGTCGCCATCGGGGAAGCTAAAAAATATGCCGCGGAGCAAGCCGCAGCCAAAAAGAAGTAATTCAGGATAAGGAGGAAATACCGCGATGCCAATGATAGACGAATACCTCAGGGCGATGTTGGAAAAAAAAGGTTCCGACCTTCATATTTCCATCAATCATCCGGCCAAAATACGCGTTCACGGCGACTTGGAGCCGCTGACGAATTATCTGATAGATGAAGTTCTTATGGAAAAGGTACTCCATGAGATCTGTCCTGAATTCCGCTGGCAGAAGTATCTTAAGGAGCATGACCTGGACTTCGCTCATGAAATTCCCGGGCTGGCGCGTTTCCGTACCAACTACCTGTACAATTACAACGGCATGGCAGCGGTGTTCCGGCAAATCCCGTCAAAAATTCTGACGCTGGAACAGCTAAGGCTGCCGGCGGTGCTGATGGATATCTGTAATCTCCGCAGCGGTCTGGTGCTGGTCACCGGCCCTACCGGGAGCGGCAAATCTACCACGCTTGCCGCAATGGTTGATTATATCAACACTAATCACACCAAACATATCATCACGATTGAAGACCCTATCGAATTCGTCCATCATAACACTAACTGCATTCTGGTGCACCGCGAAGTCGGCATCCACAGCAGTTCCTTCGGCAAGGCGCTCCGCGGCGCGATGAAATCCGACCCGGACATTGTGCTGATCGGTGAAATGCGCGACCTGGAAACCATCCGCCTGGCGCTTACCTGCGCCTCGTCCGGCATGCTGGTTTTCGGCACTCTCCATACCAACAATGCGCCTAAAACCATTGACCGTGTAATTGACGCGTTTCCGGCGGATGAACAGTCCCAGATCCGTACCATGCTGGCAGAATGTTTACAGGCCGTCGTATCCCAGTTGCTCTGCCGGACCGCCGACGGCAAAGGCCGTGTGGCCTGTCACGAAGTGCTGCTATGGACGGAAGGTCTCCCCAATACCATCCGTGAAGGGAAAATTTCCAATATCCGTACCATCATCGAAAGTAACAAGGGGATTGGCATGTGCTCCATGGACGGCAACCTGAAAATCATGATGGAGCGCGGCATTATTACCGGCACTGAAGCTTACATGAAAGCCAGCGATAAAAAGAACTTTGTGCAGTTCCTTGATGAAATACCGGCGGAATAAAACGCAAGGCGTTTCAACAGACTAAAAAGCGCGGAAGATTATCTTTCGCGCTTTTATACTCTGTACGGCTGTAAATTTAAAAATAGACGAGCAGGATTGTGGATTGGTTTTTTTCGATCCGATTGACTGGGGATATGAATATCGCCTGAATGAGGATCGGAAAAAGACGGTCGCAAGACGCTTGTCCCGCAATCTATGTTAAATTTTCAGCCGCGCAGAGTATATTTTGCGGCGGACAAAATGTGCGGAATCAGTTGTTCGATATCGCCGGCGCCGATGACTGCCAGCAGCAACGGACGGGAATCATCCGGTTTCAGCAGTGCCGCCGGCATATTCTGCCAGTTGCCGGAAATAAAACAGGCAGACGGGCCGGTTTGTTTTGCCAGTTCCTCACTGCCGAGTTCGCCTTTCTCCACCCACGCGGCAAAAACCGGAGTGATGAAAACGGAGTCCGGAATCCGCAGTATCCGCGTGAAATCATCAAAATACTGCCGCAGTCTGGCATAGCGGTGCGGTTGAAAAACCACTCTGAAATGATGTCCTGGAAACCGCCAGCGCAAAGAATCCAGCGCGGCGGCCAGTTCAGTGGGATGATGCGCATAGTCTTCAATCACAGTCAATGACGGAGCGCTCAGATGGCAGGTCATGCGCCGGGCAACACCGGGGAAAGTTTCTAACGCCTTTTCGGCAGCTTCCGGTATTGCTCCAAGCTTTATTGCCGCGGCCAATGCAATAGCCGCATTCTGGCTCTGGTAGCCTCTCCATTCCTGCTGTTTTGCAGGGGAAAGATATTTAAAATAACCGGCAGTGAGAATTTTATCAGGTTCAAGCCGCAGCGCGTCAGCATGTCCGGCAAAAAGGCGGTCGGAATTTGGATGTGCCACATATAGCAGATGACGACTTTGGGATGCAAAATCGCTGAAGTTGCGGAACAGCTGTTCAGTGCCGCCAACGCTCCAGCAATGGTCATCTTCAACATTCGTAACCAGCCCGAGAAAAGAATTCATCAGGGCATGTGTGCCGTCGCTTTCATCAACTTCAGTCACAAAAATATCGCCGTTGCCGGACGCTGCGTTCAACCCGGAATTAACCTTGCCGCCGACCATCGCCCCGCATTCAATACCGCATTCACGCAAAATATGGACCAGCATGGCGGTAACTGTGGTTTTGCCGTGAGACCCGCTGATTGCCACCGGACGCCGGTAAGCGGCGGCCAGCATTGCCAGCATCTCTCCTCGCCGAACACACGTAAAACCGACTTTTGCCGCCTGTACCATTTCCGGATTGTCGGATTTGACGGCGGAAGAATAGACTATCAGGCATTTCTTCACAGACGGGACATGACTGGCGGAGTGTCCATGGAATACTTCAGCTCCCTTCCGGCGCAGTTCTTCCGTCTTATCACCGAGTTCCAGATCAGAACCGGAGACTTTAAAACCGCGTTCAGCCAGGATCAGTGCGAGCGGTGCCATGCCGGCGCCGCCGCAACCGATGAAATGAACAACACCGTCCTTGAAGTCGCCTATTTGCAAAGCCATCTGAATCCTCCGGTCAGGAACCAGATTTACCGAATTGTGTGTCGTGCAGCTTTTTGTAAACGCCGCCGTGAACAAGCAGCTCGGCATGAGTACCGCTTTCGATAATCTTGCCGTGTTTCAGCACAATAATCAAGTTTGCATGCTGAATAGTGCTCAAACGGTGCGCAATAGCAAAAACCGTGCGGTTGGACATGACGCGGTTGAGCGCTTCCTGAACCAGTCTTTCCGTAACGGTATCAAGCGCGCTGGTAGCTTCATCCAGAATAAGAATCGGCGGGTTTTTAAGGATTGCCCTGGCAATCGCAACACGCTGTTTTTCTCCGCCGCTGAGTTTGAATCCTTTTTCGCCGACTTCAGTTTCATAACCTTCCGGATGGCGTCCGTCAATGATAAACTGATGGGCATTGGCCTGCATCGCCGCTTCGATAATCTGTTCGCGGGAAGCGTCAGGACAACCGTATGCAATATTATTGGCGATAGTATCATTGAACAATATAGCTTCCTGCGAAACAATCCCGATGTGTTCCCGGAGCGACTTTATTTTCAGGTCTCTGACATCGTTGCCGTCAATGGTTATGCTGCCGGAATCGACATCGTAAAAGCGCGCGATCAAATTGGCAATCGTCGTCTTGCCGGAGCCGGTCTCGCCGACGACTGCGACCACGCTGCCTTTTTTAATTTTCAAGCTTACATTGTCAAGAATCTTATGCGCGACATCGTAAGAAAAAGTGACATCGTTGAAAGATATCTCTTCTTTAAAGTCACTGATTTCAATGGCGCCTTCTTTCTCCTTAATCCCGGTATCTGTATCTATCAGGGCGAAATAGCGGTCTGCGGCAGCCATGCTGCGCTGCAGATAAGAGGATATCTTCGCCAGTTCCTTGATCGGCTTATAAGCCATAAACGCCGGAAGCAGCATCGACGTCAATTCCGTAAGGGTCACATGCCGGCTGTAGGAGTAAACCAGGAATATCAGCGTAGACCCGACCGCAACGATTTCCATCATCGGAGCCATCAGCAACTGCATTTTCAATGCCCGGACAATAATCCGGAAATATTTGCGGTTTACCGCCCGGAAAACAAGAGATTCTTTTTCTTCGGTATTATAGGCCTTAACCACCAGAATTCCAGTGAAAACTTCATGCATTCTGGAAGTAACTTCCGCGATTTTAGCAAACGACGCCTTATAAGTTTTACGAATCATGCGGCCGAGAATAATCAGCGGCAGCACGCAGAGAGGCATTCCGATAAACAAAATAACCAGCAGCCCGTAGTTTTTATACTCCATGCTGGCGATGATAATCGCCGCCGCACAAGCCATGATTTCCACCGGACAGCGAGTAGCGTCAGCAATGGTGTTGGCAACGGAGTTTTCGATTGCCGCCGTATCATTAGTACAGCGGCTGATGAGATGGCCCACATCCATTTTGCCGTAAAACTTCAATGACTGTCCGAGCAAACTTTCAAAGACTTTAGCGCGAAGGTCATTGACCACTTTGGCGCCTACCCAGCGCATATAGTAATGGTTGATGTAGTCCGCAATGTTTTTGGCGGCCCAGGCGACAATAAAAACAATTACATAGATGGCGAAAAACTGCCATGACATCCGGCCGGAGTCATCCGCCACCGGAATCCCGATAATGCAAGGCCAGGTCAATTCTATTTTCTGCTTAGTTATTGCAACCGGCAGATTGAGTTTCTTAACAACCCCTTCAACTTTTTCTAAAGATTTTGTCAGCTTCGGATCGATATCGGCGGGATGAAGAATGTCTTCAACCGCTTTCGTCTTTTCCGATTCGGAGAGTTTGTCCGAACGACAGACTTTGGTTATTCTTTCCGCAGTGGCGGTTAATTTCTTGCCGCTGCCCATTCCGGAGGAATCCATGGCGGTCATCAGTTCCGGGACTACCAGCAGACTGCCCAGCAGCGACCCGCCGACAACAAAACCGAACAGTATACCAACCGATAGACGCAGCCAGTACGGTTTAGTATATTTCAGCAGACGAAAATAGCTTTGCGCCTTAAAATCCCGTTCATTCTCACTTACTCTTCCCATGATTCTTACACATCATAGCGCTTTTCAGCACAATGCCTTTTCAATTGTCGAAACCACATATTCAAGTTGCTCGGGCTGTAGTTCCGGATAGATCGGCAGCGCCAGAATTTCTTCAGAAGTCTTCTCACTTACCGGAAAGTCGCCTTTTTTGTACCCCAGGCTCTGGAAGCATTCCTGCTGGTGAAGGCACAGCGGGTAATATACATTGCAGCCGACCTCGTTGTCTATCAGGTACTGCTTAAGTTCATTGCGTCTGCCATCCGCAACCAGAATACAGTACTGGTTGTAGATATGGCGTCCGGGGAAGTCCGCCAGGGCCGGCGGTGTGACCTTGCCGCCAAGTTTGGAAGCGGCAAACAGCCGGGCATAGATCGCCGCGTTGCGCTGACGCCCTTCTGTCCATTTATCCAACTCGCGCAATTTGATGGAAAGTATCGCGGCCTGGAGCGAATCCAGCCGGAAATTCCCGCCGATATATTTATGGATATAAGTGGAGCCCTGGCCATGATTTCTGAATATCTTCAGTTTTTCATAGCGTTCAGGATCATTAGTGGTAACAATACCGCCATCGCCGAAACAGCCGAGATTCTTGCTCGGGAAGAACGAAAAACAGCCGTAATGGCCGATGCTGCCGGCACGCTTGCCCTTGTATTCCGACCCGATCGCCTGACAGGCATCTTCAATGACAATCAAGTTATGCTTTGCCGCAATCGCGTTAATCTTATCCATATCGGCGCACTGACCAAAAAGGTCAACCGGAATAATCGCTTTGGTTTTCTTCGTGATCTTTTCTTCAATCTTCACCGGGTCAATGTTAAACGTCTTCGGATCAATATCGGCGAAGACCGGAGTAGCTCCCACGCGGGCAATCGCGCCGACTGTCGCAAAAAACGTAAACGGCGTAGTAATCACTTCGTCGCCGGCGCCGATGCCTTCGACCATCAGAGCAATAATCAGGGCATCTGATCCGGAAGTTACGCCGCAGGAATATTTACTGCCGCAATACGTGCTGATTTCACTTTCCAGTTTTTCAACCTTTTTCCCCAGAATAAACATCTGGCTGTCGCAGACTTCCCCGATTTCCTTGAGGATTTCATCCTTAAGCCCGGCAAACTGTTCTCTCAAATCAAGCAATGGTACGCGCATTTTTTGCACTCCAATTTATATAAGGTATTAATTTAAAATATCAATATCAAAATTTATAATCAGATAATATAGCCCGTTTTTCGTAAAGTTTCACTCTTGTTGTCCGGTTTTTTGGGTAAATGTTTTGCTCATGGCAAAAATTTGTGCTTGCAGGCAAACAGAGGCACATGATTCAAACTTATTTACCACCAGGCATAAGCGGAGCAGTCGCAGGGGATTGAGTGGGCGGCAACAGGGTTTTCCGGCAGAAGATCATAAAGCCGTCAGTATTATAAATACAGCCATACGCCGGGTCAACGGCAACTTTCTTAATCAGATTTTGATACACGGTAATCGAATCAAATCCGCAAAACGACTTCAAATCAAACACATAGAAGTCAGGATTCTGCGGGTTGGAGATGAGACTTATGCCCTTATGCCGGAGAAAGAACACCCCGAGATTGTTCTGGGCGCAAACCGTAAAGTTCTGCGGAATGCACTCCTTGATTTCGTGAAACATCGCGGCCCGCGGGTAGTTCAAGACCTTTAAATTGAACGGGATGGACATGATACCCAGCTGCCGGTCCGTCCGGTATACCGGAATATAACTGTGATACTTCAAATGCGGCAGTTCACAGAACATTACATTGGCGGTTAGCGGCATGGTAATGCAAAGCGCCAGTACCATGCGCCGCTGCCACGCTGGACGGTTTCTGAACCGCTGTGCCCGTACCAAACCCAGCAAGGCAGCCAGCGGCAGCAGCGGAATCAGCACGTCTGAATAGTGGCTTATCAGAAGCTGCTGATGTCCGTTAACTGAACAGATTTGGCTGAAAGCAACCGGCAGCAGCAGCAGAAGAAAGACCCGCCAGGATAACAACGGCAAAAATGCGAACGGTATCAACAGGCTGAGGATCACTGACAAACTGTTTCCGCTGAAAATAAGCCCGGCAATCTTTAACAGGTTGTTAATCGTCGCTGCAACAGAGTCGCCCAGGACCGGCGGATAACGCGAAACATGGTGGTATTGCAGCGGGATTATGTGTGGGAACCAGACAAAAAGAATAAAGATCACCGCCAGCAGCGTCATGCCCAGGCACGCGATACCCAGTTTTAGATCTTTTTTCCGCGTACACAAATACAAGCCCATGGCAATGGTAACTATGCAAAATGACTCTTTCGCCGTGATCGCCGCAAAAAGCAGCAGCAGAAAGGTTGCTTTTTTATGATGCAGATAAGCCAGCCAGGCGGAAAAAAACAGCAGCGGATAGAAACTGCCCATGTGGTATTCATAAAGCGTAAAACGCGACAAATACGGATTCAACAGATACATCATCACAATCAACAGCGGCCAGCCAGGAGCTTTAAGCATTTTCCGGCAGCAGAAGTAAAGCGGTATTCCAGCAGCTCCCAGCATCACCGACTGGCCGATCAGCAGCATATACGGGCTGTCCCATATCCAGTAAAACGGTACCCAGAATACAGCCAAAGGAGTAAAATGCTCACTGTATCCGCCGCCGCCGCCGATCGTGCCTTTCATGAACCCGTTGAAATTGGCCATCGTTCTGATCATATCCTCATTGCACCCGAAATCGAATATTCCATATATCAACTGGTAATACCGCAGACAGGAAAAGGAGGCATAAATGATAGAAAAAATTATACAGGCAAGCACGGCAAGGCGGAGTTCAACACGCTTCTTCGGCATGAATTCAAAGCGGCTGACACCGGCAGCGCCGGCAAGCGCAATCAGGATGCACAGACCGGCAGCCATAAAGTAACTCATCTGCATATCTTCTCCTGTCGTATTTTGTGGTTATTTCCTGCCTTAAAATGCGTTGTTCATGAACGGCGGCTGAAAATACGCAGCAGCACAAACGGAACCAGCAGCATTTTTGACAATTTCAGTTTGGAACCAGCAACATCATTCCATTGCCGCAGCGGCAATTCTATGATTTTTGTTTCGCAACCCGGAATTCCATATATTTCTTTCATGCGTTTAATCAGCTCAACATCAAACAGCCAGGCCGAGACCAGCGGACGATCAAAAAGTTTTGCCGCCAATTCCGCCTTCATCAGTTTTGCTCCGCATTGAGTATCATAAACCGGCATTGACAGCAACATGGCTACCGTAGTAGCGAAAGCCCGGCCTAAGTAATGTCTTGATGCCTTGCGCCTGACTTTGGAGCCCAGATGAGCCAGGCGGCATCCCATCACCATCTCCACGTCCGATTCGGCTAATTCTCTGATAAAAGCTTTCATTTCAGACAACGGAGTCGCCAGATCGGCATCCCAGAACCCGGTCAGCACATTCCCGTCCTTAATACTTGCCAGTATTCCGTGGCGGACCGCTACCGCTTTTCCGGCATTTTTCTCCAGCCGCAGCACTTTGGCGCGAGAGTAATTGCCGGAAAACTCATGCAGTATCTCATAGGTATTGTCCGCGCTGCCGTCATCGACAAAATAGAACGTCAGTTCAGGATAAGTCTCCATGGCCGCTTTGAATGCAGGCAGACTTAGCCGTTTTCCTTCGTTATAGCATGGTATTACTAAAGCGGTTTTCGGCATATCAGAAAGCATGACACCATCCGGAATTATAATTTAAAGTTTCCATAAACACTGCATTGCATTACTTAAGGTATATGTTTTCAGGCAAAATACAACCAAATCAGGAGCGGAAACATTTTTAACTACAGCCACCATGCCGGCAAGCATAAAAAAAGCCGGGGATTTCTCTCCGGCTTGGTTACAAAAGAAGACTGCGCTTACTTGCCGCTGATTTCCACATTATCAAATTTAACAGCCAGGCCGGAAGAGCGCAGAGCCGGCGTTCCGGATTTGACGACATCGCCGGTGAACTGCTCTTTTATTTCGGCCAATACTTTGCCGGACTTGTCGGACACTGTGCCGGTGATGCCTTCGCTGTTGAGCACCAGCTTGAGCCGGTAAGTGGTGTTATACTCCCAGTTGAGTCCGCCGTTGGCGGTGGGGATTACCTTGATGGCATTGGCTTCCGCGCCCCACTTGCCATCCTTCATTTCCTTGACTTCGATAAAGTGTTTTTTGCCTTCATTATTGGGGGATTCAATAAGACAGAACGCCCAGAAATTAGCTTCATCCTTGACGACAGCCACACCGCCGACTTTCCAGTCTTCGTTCTTGGCTTCAATCGGCGTGATACTGGCTTCAATGCTCAGGTCTCCGGATGTTTTATTATCTTTTAGAAGCATGAAACCGCCATTGCCGTTTGAGCAGGTCATTTGACCGTCGGTCAGTTGCCAATTCTCATTCAGACTCCAGTTGGATGCGTCGGTAAATTTATCGGACAACTTGATTTCATCTGCGCAAACGCCTGCCGCCAGACCAGCACCGATCAATGCCATGCCTAAAAACTTTCTCATGTCCAACTCCTTTTTTTGGGTTCCTTTTCGTATTGCTGGCGGGTAATAATACATTCCCGCCGTAACTATATTATATTCCATCATTCAAGGAAATTCAATATCCCTAATTTTAAAAAAGGGTCATGGGATCGATAAACGCCCCTGGTTAAACTTCACAGTTTTGTTGGACCATTATATTAAATAGTCATTAATAAAGCATAATTTTCAATATAATTTTTGATTTTTGCTTAACTCGGACAATCTTAAAACCGTTCCAGAATATTTTTTTATGGTTAGTGAATACGCTCTCTTGACGTGACAGCCGCGAAGAAGATAAATAAAAAGGCGAGGATGAACCTCAACTGCCGGTATGGTTGAAAATACGGATGTCAGTATAAAAGGCGGGGAAATCGCGAAAAACGCCAGATTTGAACTGTAGCGCAAAACAGTAAAATGCGTCATAACATTCGGAAAATTATCTTCCACCGGCGAAAAAGCAAAGCAGCTAAAAGAGAAATGAGACAGCGAATGACAAAGATACAAAACTATTGTTTGTGGTTAATTTAATTAAAAATATTTAGCAAGGAGTGACAATGCCGATACAGGCTAAAAATAATAATATCATTGATATCTCAATTGAGTCAGTGGCGTTCGGAGGCAGCGGTGTCGGCCGCAACTCGGGCATGGTGTGTTTCGTGCCGTATACCCTGCCTGGCGAAACCGTCCGTGCAAGGATCGTACAGGAGAAGAAAAGTTTCATCATGATGGAACTGCTCCAGGTGCTGGTGCCTTCTCCGGAACGTATCGTCCCGGCCTGCCCGTTTGCCGGGAAAGTTTGCCCGGGATGCGCATATCAGCACATGAAGTATGAATGCGAAGTCAACATCAAGGATCAGCAGTTCCGCAATTTCATCGGCAGGGTAAACGATATCAGTCCTGTCGTTTTCAGGCCCCCGGTGAAGTCGCAGCGGGAACTCTATTACCGCAACAAACTCACCCTTCATTCCAGCTTTGACAAAGACGAAAAAAGACTCGGCTATTTCACGGCGGACAACCGTACCGTTCTGAACATTCTCCGCTGTCCGCTGGCCTCTGAAGCCATCAATGCCAAATTGGAATACCTGCGTAATGACCCGGGATTTCCCCACACCTTGCGTGACGGGATGACCGTCACTTTGCGTGAAACCGCCAATGAAGGTGTCATTTTCTGGCGCAACTCGCCGCCCGACAAGATCAGCTGGCTGAAAGAAGATACCGCATGCGGCAAAGTGTCCGTCCCGGCCGGCAGTTTTTCCCAGGTCAACCCATCCTGCCGGGATGCCTTGATGCTCACTGTCGCCGACATCCTTAAAGCGGAGAAACCGGAAACGTTCATAGATCTTTACTGCGGAAGCGGACTCTTTTCCGTTGTCGCTGCAACTGCCGGCGTTCCAAATATCATTGGCGTCGATCTGGATGGGCCGGGCATCAAAGCCGCAGAATATAATCTGTCCGGCTTCAGCGCCAAATCCATATTCGCCGCTGGAGAAACCGCATGCATCATGCCGGCCGTACTCAAGCAGATCGACCCGTCCGGCACCATGCTGGTGATTGACCCGCCGCGCACCGGCCTGGACGAAAAGACCATAAAACTGCTCTGTTCATCGCGGCTGAACAAAATTATTTATGTTTCCTGTGCGCCGGACATATTGCAGCGGGATCTGCAGACTCTCTGCGGCAGCGGATTCAAGATCGAGTCCACCGGAATTATTGACATGTTCCCGCGTACTGCACATTTTGAAACTCTTACCTGGCTCAGGAGGGGATGATGGATTCGGAATTGGCGAAAGGCCACAGGGAACGCCTTCGGAAGAAATATTTGCAGACCGGTATCGGTTCACTCCACGACTACGAACAACTCGAACTGCTGCTGACCTTTGTCATTCCCAGGAAAGATGTCAAACCCGTTGCCAAAAACCTGTTGAAAACTTTTAAGTCATTATCCAGGGTGTTCGATGCTCCGCTGGAAGAACTTCGCAGTGTTGACGGCATCGGCGAGAATGCCGCCGTTTTGATTAAGCTGGTTAAAGATACCTGCGGCAAATATCTTGAGGATAAAACTGTCTGTTATGACGCTGTCGCCAACCCGGCGGCGGTGATAGATTTCGTCCGCATGTCGCTGGGCGGACTGCAAAACGAAACGTTCATGATCATTTACCTCAATGTAAAAAACCATGTTATTGATTATGAAACTTCTCACGGCACAGTAGACTATGCAGCGGTTTATCCGCGAAATATCATTCAAGGCGCACTGCGCCGGAATGCCTCTGCCATCATCATGGTTCATAACCATCCCAGCGGACATTGCGACCCGTCAAAAGAAGATATCACACTGACCGCCACGGTAAAATCAGCATGCAAAACGATGAGTATAAATTTATTAGACCATATTATCGTAGGCAAAAGCGGTTATACCAGTATGGCGGAAAGAAACTTGATAAATTAGCGCATATAGTACCGCAGTCATCCCTGCTTGCGGCTTTACCACTTTTGAACCGATCAAACTGAAAGTATCCACAGACAACGAGGGCTTGAGTTGCTTTCAATCAGGTCTTATGGTTTGATAGACTGGGGCAATCCGTTCTTATTCATATCCGTCAGTACGTCAAGCGCCTCCTGGCTGCCTTTTCCCGCGGCTTCTCTGAAAAGTTCAAGCGCCTTTTTAAGATCTTTCGGAACCGCAGTGCCGTTATAGTAAATCACCGCAGCCCGGTAAAACGCATAAGAGTTGTCTTCCGTTTTCGCTTTTTTCAGAAAGTAATCCAGTTTTTCCCTGGAGTCGGCTTGCGTATCCAGTTTGGCGTTCCGGTTAGTTTTATTTGACCAGAACCCCTGGGATATCTGCACTGCTTTCGGGTCGTCATCCCAAAGCATCGAATTCACCATGAAAGCAGCGTTTGAATTTCCTTTCATGGCTAATTTCTTCAATATTTGTTTGGCAGTATCATTACTAACTTCATTTTTACCCTGCGGCATTTTCAAACTTTCAAGAGACATCCGCGCAAAAATGAACTGCGATTTCTCATTGCCCTGCTCGGCGGATTTGCGGAAGTACTCGAATGCTTTTATCCAATTTTCATTGACTCCGATACCGTCATAATACATCTGCGCGACTTGAAACTGCGCCTGCTCATTACCCTGCTCGGCGGATTTAAGAAAGTATTCGAATGCCTTTGCGCTGTCTAAAGGCACCACCATGCCGTCATAGTAAATTTGCGCGGTCTCATATTGCGCCAGTTGATTACCCTGCTCGGCGGACTTTTTAAAATACGCAAAAGCCTTTGAAGTGTTCACTGGAACCGCGATTCCGTTTTTATACATTAAAGCAACCCGGTATTGCGCCAGCGCATTGCCCTGCTCGGCGGAATTCAGAAAGTATTCGAACGCTTTTAAATTGCTTTGGGGTACTCCGGTTCCGTCATAATACATCTGAGCTATGATGCACTGCGCTTTGTCATTGCCCATGTCGGCGGACTTCCGGAATAATTCCAGTGCCTTCGCCGGATCTTTGGTAACTCCCAGCCCGTCGTTGCAGATTACCGCGTTTCTATAAAGTTCCGCTGCTTCAATCCTGATTTTCGCGGCTCTGGCTTCAGCTTCAGCTTTTTCTCGCGCCGCTTTCGCCTGCGCTTCGGCTTCCGCTTTAGCCGCTGCTTCCTCTTCGGCCTTTTCTTTCGCCGCTTTGGCTCTGGCTGCCGCCTCGGCTTTTTCTTTCGCCGCTCTGGCCCTGGCTTCAGCTTCGGCTTTTTCTTTCGCCGCTCTGGCTTCGGCTTCGGCTTTTTCTTTCGCCGCTTTGGCTTCAGCGTCGGCTTTCTCTTTCGCCGCTTTGGCTTCGGCTTCGGCTTTTTCTTTCGCGGCTTTCGCCTTGGCTTCTGCATCCGCTTTCGCCTTGGCTTCCGCCCTGGCCACCGCTTCCGCTTTCGCCTTCACTTCCGCCCGATGAGCGGAATAAAGCCGTACACCAATAAATCCGATAATAATAACCAGCAGACAGACGCCGGCTATAATGAATAATTTCTTTTTAGATTTTTTCTGAACCGGCTCGCTCAAATCTTTTGCTCCGTCGAGTTGAGCTAATTCATCCGCGGATAAATCCTCTAAATCACAAACATCATCATCTGCTGGAGTGGAAGCAGCGACCGGCGGTGGTGATGACTGCGGGGCGGAGCTATCCGGCAGGCGTTCCGCCGTGTCTTTTGTATTGTTGTCGGCTTCTTTTTCCGGCATATCCGTCTCTTCTTTAGATTGATTCTGGTTATTCATATTCAGTAATTGCCTTTTAATTCCGGATAAAACTTAAAATTACTTATGGACGAAAAATCATTAGCTCTCTTCTAAAACAGAAAGATATTTTCTTAAACATCCTTATTTCTTTACATACTAGCGCTTAAGATAATTTATCAATACCACAATTCAAATATAAATTCCAAGAATGGAGGGAATTGCAAAAGATGCGACGACGTGTTGCAGGTTGAATATTACTTCATATAGAATTATATTGAACCAGGTTCTTGCGGTTTTCTGTACAGTTTGATTACATGGATGATAAATAAAGGTGATTTTATGCCGAACGAAGCTTGCTGGATACCGTTCGAGACGATGGTGCGTTTTATGAAAGACGTGTTCATGGGCGTCGGAGTGCCGGAAAAGGACGCGGAAGTCTGTGCCGACGTGCTGATCGCCGCAGATAAGCGCGGGATTGATTCACACGGCATCGGCAGATTGAAACCGATATATTACGACCGGATCAAGGAGGGCATCCAGAATCCTGTAACTGAATTTGAAATCATCCGGGAAGGCCTGTCCACGGCGGTGATTGACGGTCATGACGGCATGGGCATGGTCATTGCCAGGCGCTCCATGCAGATGGCAATCGACAAGGCTAAGAAATACGGCATGGGCATGGTTGCGGTCAGGAACTCCACGCACTACGGCATCGCCGGATATTATGCGCTGATGGCCGCCGACAATGATATGATCGGCATCACCGGTACCAACGCCCGCCCGTCCATTGCTCCGACCTTCGGAGTTGAAAACATGCTGGGAACCAACCCGCTGACCTTCGCCATGCCGACGGATGAAGCATTTCCGTTCTTCCTGGACTGCGCCACTTCAGTGTCGCAACGCGGTAAAATCGAGGTATATGACCGCCTCGGCAAAGCACTGCCGCCAGGGTGGGTCATTGGCGAAGACGGTCAGACTCGTACCGACACCCACCAGATACTGGACGACCTGATCAAAGGCACCGCCGCGCTGACGCCGCTCGGCGGTATCGGCGAAGACGGCGGCGGCTTCAAGGGATACGGTTACGCCACTGTTGTTGAAATCCTGTCTGCCGCGCTGCAGCAGGGCACATTCCTGAAAGGGCTGCTGGGATTCAATGCCGATGGGTCCAAGCGGCCTTATCATCTGGGCCATTTCTTCATCGCCATTGATATTGCCGCATTCATTGAGCCGGCAGAATTTAAACAAGCCTCCGGCGAGATACTGCGCCAGCTGCGCAACTCGAAACTAGCACCAGGGGAACAGAAAATATACACCGCCGGCGAAAAAGAATATCTGAACTGGCTGGAACGCTGCGACAAAGGCGTACCGGTCCCCCCGGTGTTACAGAAGCAAATGCTTCAACTAAAAAAAGAACTCAATCTGCAACAATATAAATTCCCATTTGAAACGGAGACTGTTTAAAATGCTGTGGATAGCACACAGAGGAGAATCATTTGACGCTCCTGAAAACACCTTGTCCGCCTTTCGTATGGCCACCCAAACCGGGGCAGACGGCATCGAATGTGATATTCATTTGACGCTCGACGGCGAAATCGTCTGCATCCATGACGCAGATACGAGGCGGACGTCAAACGCTGAGTTAAAAATTTCAAAAACATCATTCCCCGAATTACGGAAATTAGATTTCGGCAGTTGGAAGGATGCAAAGTGGCAGGGCGAAAAAATCCCGTTGCTGGCGGAATTGCTTGACATCGTTAAACCCGGCATGAAAGTTTTTATCGAGATCAAAAGCGATCCGGTCATCGTCAACGCGATGAAGCCCGTCTTGAAAAAATCCGGTCTGGCAAACGACCAGATCATAATCATCTCATTCGACCAGACAGCTATTATTGAAGCGAAAAAGCTGCTGCCGCAGCACAAAGCCTGCTGGCTGACCGGTTACGATGAAAACCGCAAACCGTCAGCAGAAGAGATTATCAAGGTACTGCGCCGTACCGGTGCGGACGGGGTTGATTCCCACTGCGCTGATTTCATTGATGCCGAATTCGTGCGGAAAATCCATGACGCTGGATTCGAATTCCACGTCTGGACGATTGATGATCCGGGAAAAGCGGCCGGATTCAAAGCGCTGGGTGTTGATTCAATCACCAGCAACCGCGCCGGATTCCTCAAGTCGAAGGCGTAAGTTTTTTTCTCATAAAAAATTAACATGTCTTTTGATTTAATTATGACATAGGCATATTATAGTAATCTACGTACTGAAATTTTATCTAAAACTGGAAAGGTCTATCTTATGGTAACGCTGAAAACATCAATGGGCGATATTAAACTGAAACTGTTTGACAAGGAAGCTCCGGAAACCGTTAAGAATTTTCTGCAATATGTCGCGGACGGACATTACAATAATACCGTTTTTCACCGCGTGATCAATGGTTTCATGATCCAGGGCGGCGGCTTTGATGCCAAATTCACACAGAAACCGACCCGTGCGACGGTTAAAAACGAAGCGGACAACCAGATCAGCAATAAGCGCGGCACCGTCGCGATGGCCAGAACTTCCGACCCGCACAGCGCATCCGCCCAGTTCTTCATCAACGTCGCGGATAATAACTTTCTGGATTTTAAAGCACCTACTCCGCAGCACTACGGCTATTGCGTGTTCGGCGAAGTTGTTGAAGGAATGGATATCATTGATAAAATCAAAGGGGTCCGGACCGGATCGAAAAACGGACATCAGGATGTGCCGGCGGAAAACATATTGATCCTGGAAGCCATCGCTGACTGAACTCAAGCAGTATTCCGCACTGCAAAAAACATTGTCTAATATTTAAAATTATATATATATTTAGCCTCAAAATAGAATATTTTAAACTATTTTGAGGTTTTTTTGTGGCACTCAACTGGCACTCAATGAAAAATGGATATATCTTGTATTGTCATAATACTTTCTAAGATATGATAACCAATAACCGGATGCGGAGAAATGTTAATCAAGAAAAAAAATTCAAGATTTTGGCATGTGGCTTTCTTTATTAGGACTACCGATGGAAAAAGGGTCAAGCGGTCAAAGTCCACAGAGACGGAAGATAAAGAAGAAGCCAAAAAGTTGGAAGCTGGCATGTTAAAAGGTCTCAAAGAACTAAAAGAAAATAAGCGAGTTGAAAATTTTCTTATCAAAACTGCTGAAGTAATAACTTCTACAACCATTAAAAGGTCGGGTATTCCTCTTTCTTTAGTTTGGGAAAAATATTCCAAAGACCACACCCAAGCAAAACGGACGGAACGGACACAACAGCAAAAATATTTTTGCTGGCAAAGGTTTAAAGATTGGTTGTCCGAAAATTATTCACAGGTTACAACTATCAATGATGTATCTAGAGACATTGCCGCTGCTTACATCAAACATATTCAAACCAAAGGGTCTTCTACTTTCAACAACAACAAAGGCAGTCTTTCTAGTATCTGGAAGATTTTGACCATTGAAGCCGGATTGAAAGAAAACGTTTGGGAGCTTTTCAAGGGTGCGGAAAATGATTCAGTAAGATACAGAAATTTCTGCTTGGATGAAATGAAGCTGATTGTAACTAGCTCAGATGATTTCTGGCGTGTTGCTGTTAACCTGTCATTTTATACCGGAATGCGATTTAAAGACGTGGTATTTTTTCGCAAGTCGCAAATTGATGGAAATTACCTTAGTCTTACACCGTCAAAGACCAAACGCCATAAAAAAGATGTAGAGCCGTTCATTCATCCTGAATTACATATAGTTCTTGATGCCTGGATAGCCCAAGGGAATCCTAAAGAAGATTATGTTTTTCCAGAGCAAGTCAAACTATACGATACTCCTGATTTTCGGATAGCATTTGGAAATATATTAAAGAAGTGTGGAATCAAAGATAATGATAAGGGCAATGTGGGATTTCACAGCATAAGACACACCTTTGTAACGATGTGTGAAGAGCTGGGAGTTGACCGGAAAGTTGTTCAGAGTATTGTTGGACATTCTAATCCATTAATGACTTCTCACTATAGCCATGATAAAGAATCAAGCAAAGCTATTTCTGTCCTTCCATCTCTTTTAGAATAATCCAACTTTCACTCTTCAGTGCGGTGCTTAACAGTTTTTTTTTATTTTCCCAAATTTACAATTCAAAAAATTTCTTCCTGCCATGCTTAAGTTTTTTTCCCATTAACCCCACTCTCAAAAACTTTCATATTTCCCTAAATCGCTCCCCAAAATTGAAAGTAAAAGAACCCTAGCGATTTGAGCATATTTAGGAAAAATCAATGTAAACGAGTGTATGTTTTTTATTTTATTCGGCATCAATACTGACCATCACAAGCAAAAAAAGGAAGTTCCTTTCTGGCTTTAATCACCAGAAAGGAACTTGGGGGAATATGGTACAGGCAGTGTAATTATTATATTACACTGCCTGTAGTAAAATCATTATTGCCGT
>CAIPAT010000450.1 GCA_903863035.1 uncultured Lentisphaeria bacterium | reverse complement strand
TCGCAAAATTCATGTGCGGTACGAAAAAGAGGATGTCTCATTCCTTGGGCTCGTACAGTTGGCCAGTGCCATTATTGTTTTTAATCGAATCTGTTCAGTTTATCCGGTTTAAATGATTTTATTAGTAGATAAGCTCTAAGGCGATTAATGGCATTGATGCCCATAATTGGTTCAGTTTATTAAATCAATTTAAGTATATGACGCAAAATCATCGCACAATCGCCTATTGCCCTAATGACCTCGAAGGTCAGAGGCTGGGAACATTAGACTTTGACATCACTAGTGGAATATTTAGTTATGGCATAAATTATGCTTTATCCAGAAAGCAGGATGGCAATTATATGGCAATTAAGCAAACAAGAATCAGAAATCCCAGCCGAGTAGTTTTTGTCGGTGATTCTTTTAAACGTGATACGCTTACTACTACCCGACAAGGACTTTTTTGGGTATATACAAGCTATCCAACCGGAACGGATGGTGGACTCTACACTAGGCATGGAAATAACACTACTTGCAATGTCACTTTTGTAGCTGGCAACGTGGCAAGTTATCGAGTTCCCGACTCGACGGTATTATACTCTGCTGCATTTTTGAATAACGGAACACAAAGCTCTAACTGTTGGGCTCCCTATGGCGGTAAAGCGCCATAAAAATCACAAAGTTTGCCATTTTTATTAAGCATTATGATATGAAGAGTTTTTAAAGCATTAAGGAAAGCACAAGGTGATGAGATGAAAATAGAAGATACGGAATTGAAAATCGGAGTACTGATAAGAATTTCAAAGTTTTTTCGTGGAAACGACGTTGGCTTACTGACGAATTACAAGGTTTGCATGTTGGTGGTATTCGTGATGTTTGTCCTTGACGTAAATGCAGTGACATTTGAATTATGGCCCGCCGAACAGAGAGCTAACAACACGGCATATTTGATTGGAAATGAACAAAACCACCTGCTTTTCGTCAAGTCAGATAGATCTACAGCTGGACATAAAATTATGTTTCCTGAAAAGATGAAAAATCTCCTGTTGTTGGTTGTTGATTTACCGGAAGAGTTGAGATTGCTATGTGTTTATGCTGGAGAAGATAAAAAAACCTGTACGAACAAAGTAAAAGTTATACATGATGGTAAGCCGTTTTTGCGCTATGAAATTCTTCTTAATAGTGCATTAGTAAAAAATAAAGAGGATTATTTTGTGGCGGTATGGGTCAAGCCATCATCTGATTTCACCGGAGAAATCTATTGGGAACTTAAGTACGATGATAATATCCTAGCATCGGCATCCTGTCATTTGATTACGGTAGGCGTGATAGACTCGTCATTGAAACTACCAAAGCGTTTTGAATTGTCATTTTGCGGCTTGATTAACAAAGTTCCGGATGATGATTTTCAACGGTTTTCCGATTTCTGCAGACGTCTCGGAATAGCGTCAACTTGGAATTATTATTCAGGAGAATTGTCTACAGAGAAAAAATCTTATTATACCGCGTTAAGAAACGCTGGTATAAAAAATATTGCCGTCCGTAGCGGCGAGTTCATGTATCTTGTGCGCGGTTTTTCCAATCAGAAAGAAACGATGAATGCTGGCGGCTTGGAAGCCGCTTCTGCAAAATTGGCTTCGATGATTGACAGTCAGGCTGAAAGAAATTTATTTAAAAAAGCAGCGGAATATTTTGATGAATATGACTATGATTATGAGCCAACTGGACCTCGTCAATGGGATGGATATGATGATAACGCCACAATTGAAGCCTTCGCTAAGAACTGTGACATAAGAGAGCCGCTGACATCGGATTTGCTGAAAGGCAAGTACAGAGAGCAATATGTTAAATATCGTATGGAGCTTTTGTGCCGTCCCATATTCGCCCTGAAAAATATGATTGATTCTGTAAAACCTATGCCACTCCATGTAGATCAGGGTGATGGATTGAACGCACACATCGACTATAAGCTTTATGACAATGCGGTTCGTTGGCACAGACCTATGATTTATACTCCGTCACCTACAAATTACTATCAACGGATATTGGCAGTTACAGGTTATCTTGACCCCATGAAGGTTATGCCGGATATGTCGATGGGCTACCATTTCGGCGGCATTGTCCGCCAGTCACCAGAAGGTCTTGTGATGGACACTGTGGCGACTGCGGCAACTGGCTGTGGCGGGATTAGCCATTGGCCGGATATGTTTAGAGGCGATGAAGGAGGGTTCTGGGGGTTCTACCGAGGGATGACTATTGTCGCGCACGGAGAGGATTTTTATTTTGATGGAAAGCCTGTAAATCTTTTTGCAATAACTGGCATCCCTTTCAAGCCTAAAAAGATTAATCTTGGCGCTAAAATAATTGATATTTCAGAACCGGACTGGAATACAACCCTTTTTTATCATCTGCACAGCCTGAAAGACGAATATCTTATAACTATGCTTAATTACAATCAGGATTACAATGCGTATGTAAAGATAGACGGCGAGCAGCTTGAAGGAAAATATCTGGTCAATCCCGTTGAAAAGACGTATTTGAAAGTAAACGATGCTAAATATGTGATGGTTAATGTTCCCAAATTTAGTCCTGCGTTATGGATTGTTACCTCCGCCACAAAGCGTATTGACGGATGCCGTCAGTTGATTCATAGTGATATCGTGAAAAATTTTGAAATTGCTAAAAAGGAATTTCTAAGTTCAGGCAGATCCGATCTGCAACTTGGAAAGAGTGGAGCTATAACTACAGGTTATGGTATGGTCGATGTAAGCGGCAAAGAAGTAGCTGTGCTAAATGTATCAACCCCCTACCAGAGACTTAGTTTTTCTAAGAGTGGAGGTCGTATACTTTCCTGGGATATTTGCAATAAAGAAATCATTGGTAAAAAAGATTTCAGTAATGGCGGGTTTTGTAAAGACTTACTCTGGTTGCCTGCAAATGCACGTTGGAGCGGAGATGAGGTCAGAGATATGAAATTATTTAAATGTACAAACGATGGAAGAAATGTAGTTGTTCAATATGAGGGAGAGTTTAAGAAAGGACTTCCAAATGTCTGCATATCCAAGACATATAATAGCCCGGCAGACAAGGCTTCCTTAAATGTCAATATCCGTTTGCGTAATGATACTCCGCTACCAGTAACTTTGAGCTACTGGAGCCACAATATGCTGCCTTGCCATAATAGCATATTTGTCAATTCTGAATTAGACCTGGACATTCAGGGCAATTCTGTTTTTATCTCGAAGTCATTGCCAGAAAAATTCATGCAGTATGTTGTAAATGAACCAATAAAGGGGAAAACAGACAATATTTATGCCGAATTTTTACCTCAAAACAAGACAGGGATTATCTTTAAATTGCCAAGTGGTTTTATGAATATTTACCGCTGGCGGTCTCAAACGCTTGATTCTGGCAGCAGTGAATGGATGTCCTGCCCTATTACTATTGAACCGGGTTTGTCAGCCAGCATGGATTTCTCAATCGAGATAGATAGCGACAGTAGTGTGAAAAAACTTAAGGATAGACTTTCCATGAAATAATGAACATGCCTCAAACGTTTTATTTACATAACATTTATATACAGAAGGAGAATTAAGATGAGAAAAATCCTGAGATTTATAACGGGTTTTGTATTAGTGCTTCTAGGACATAGCTTAATAGCTGGCGATGAAAGTAACGCAATTGAAAAAAATTTGCTGAAATGGAATTTTTGTATCATGACCAACAAAGGAATACCTGATGGATATAAAGTGTCTTTCAGCCAGGAATCCACAAGCTCAATTTCTGTTATAAATGAAGAAGGAACTAATGTTGTCAGGTTAGAACTGCCTGAGCAGGGAAAAGGATGGTTTGGAATTGATACTGCAAACACAATCGGGCTCATACAAGGGAAAAAGTATATTTTTACTGTCCAAATCAAAATAGAGGGTCAGAAATACAGCGGTGCAGGAGATCACTTTTTCTATGCCGCTTTATGTAACACGCAAACCAACAAAGAAATTTACAATTGCTTTAATGGGGCTGGAGATACCGGTGGATGGGTAACGTCTGTTCTATTTATAGATACGGTGAAAACACCAAAGATTGTTGACTGTAAAATATTATTAAGAGCCTATGGGGTTGCCGGAATTTATTATATTAAAAATCCAAGTATTATTGAAGTACCTAGTGATTCGGAAGTCACCAAGTCTCAAATTATTCTAGATAACAATAAATCAATTCAAGGTGGACATGTTAAACTGGAAGATATCATGCAACTGAGTAAATAATCTGAATTAAGAAATTCATATAATGTCTGAACAAATAAAGTCAAAGTCAATGAAATGAAATATCTAGAATTTACTAAAGATGGAAAAAATGAAATGGATTCTGTGCCTTATGTTGTGTATTGGCATGATTGGTAATCTTGATGCTTGTGGGCGTCCTGTTCCACCAGGAAATGTTAATGATAACATCGCTCTCGGCACGACATATACCATGAGCCCTGCTCCTAATTCTACTGGTTGTAGTGATAGCCCGGGTGATACAACCCAGCTTACCGGTGGTTATAATTATACCGGAACCGGTTCTCTTTGGGCGCAAATGTCTACTGTCGGCTGGCAGTATCAAAGACCGACAATCACTATTGACCTTGGCGTGGTTCAGCCGATTAAATGAGTGTATTTTTGTACTGCCGCGCGCAGTCGTGCCGGAGCTGATTTTGATGTTACAGTTGATTCAATCAAGATTTTTGATAAGAACGATTGAGAAGATGGAATATGGCAATTTAATGAAAGAGCAGAAAATTATAGTCTAGGGGGTCAAACTTTAGCTTTTGTGTTTTTGCTGCTTGATAATATAAAATATGCCGTTATATTTTTATTATATAACGAAGGGAATTATTAAAATGGCGCGACCACTCCGAGTTGAATATCCCGGAGCCTGTTATCATGTGGTAAACCGGGGAAACCGTCGGGCTCAAGTATTTTTTTCTGATTCTGACTATCGTTTATTTCTGGATAAACTTGCGGAGTACGCCACACTCTATGACGCAGTGATTTACGCCTACTGCCTGATGCCGAATCACTATCACTTGTTTTTAAAAACCAATCATGCCAATCTCGGCAAATTCATGCAGTCTTTCAACACCTCCTTTACTCTTTGCATGAATAAAAAATATGGCCAAAGCGGTCATTTATTTCAGGGCAGATACAAGGCACAGCTTGTGGAAACGGAACTTTACAAGAACAAGTTGTCGCGCTATATACATCTGAATCCTGTGAAGTTAAAATCTCTGGAAAGCGAATCGCCGGTTGATTTAAAAAAGCGGCTTCGTGACTATAAGTGGTCAAGCTTCCATTATTACCTGGGAATTTCCAGGAAGCCGGATTGGCTTAACCGGTCTTTCGTCCTCTCTTCACGGGGCCAAACCAGTGATGAAAAAATCAGGAATTACAGAAAATATGTCGAGGAAGGCTTGTTGTCGGATAACAGTGAAGAGTTGTCGCCTAACGAGATCAGCAATATAATAGGCTCTGACTACTTCAAAGATAAGATTATCAGGCTATATTTAAAAAAGGGGCTGAAGGATATTGACAAAAGAGAGCAGCCGGAACTGACTAAAATCAACAGTTTTGCAGTAGGTGATATTATTCGCATTGTCGGAGAATACTTTAATCTGGGAAAAACGGACAGGATTGTTCTGAGAAAGGGCGCCGATTCAGATGCAAGAAAAATTGCAATGTATCTGACTGTCAGATACTGCAAGAGAACAGAATCTCTTGCCGGTATAGCGTCACATTTCAGTGTCGGGATTAACGGAATATCATCGAATACAAGAAAATGCGAAGAAGAGCTTTTGATAAATAAATCATTACGCAAGCAATTACTGGAAATTGATGAACTATTGCACGAAAACACAAAAGCAAAAGCTAAGGTTTGACCCCTATGACCCAAAAGCTAAGGTTTGACCCCTATGACCGCAAAGTTCTTTTAACATTAATCATTAAAAAAGGTGGAACGCTTGATGAACGTAGTACTGGTCGCACCGGAAATACCACAGAATACCGGCAATATCGGACGGCTTTGCGTTTCCACCGGCAGCAAGCTGCATCTGATCAAACCGCTCGGTTTTTCGCTTGAAGACAAGTACCTGAAACGGGCGGGAATGGATTACTGGAGACACGTTGACTATGAATTATATGAAAACTGGGAAGATTTTATCACGCGAAATCCTGAACCGGTGCTATATTTCTTCTCAACCAAAACAGATGCCGTATTCTGGGAGTGCCCATATCAGGCAGGCTGTTATCTGGTGTTCGGCAATGAAGGGTCAGGACTGCCCCCGGATTTTTACGTGCGCTACCGGGATAAAATGTTCACCATCCCGATGCCGGGCGAATTTTTCCGCAGTTTGAACATTGCGAATTCCGTGGCTATCGCCCTTTATGAAGGCATAAGAAGGACAAGTGGTAATTGCAAAAAGTAGCCAGAATAAAACTTAAAACCTGAGACCAATATCCGGTCCCGTAAACAGGGATCCCGCAAGGCGGGAAATATCCAATATCCAAGGGGAACAGCCGGAAGCCGGGAACAGCAGGGGAAGAATATCCAATAACCAACACGGAATATCCAATATCCAAGGGGAACAGCCGGAAGCCGGGAACAGCCGGAAGCCGGGAACAGCCGGGGGAAGAATATCCAATAACCAACACGGAATATCCAATATCCAAGGGGAACAGCCTGAAGTCGGGAACAGCCGGGGGAGGAATATCCAATAACCAACACGGAATATCCAATATCCAAGGGGAACAGCCTGAAGTCGGGAACAGCCGGGGGAGGAATATCCAATAACCAACACGGAATATCCAATATCCAAGGGGAACAGCCTGAAG
>CAIPAT010000449.1 GCA_903863035.1 uncultured Lentisphaeria bacterium | reverse complement strand
ACAAGTCCCGCGAAATATCCCGAAGTGATTTTGGGAATTGCCGGTAAGGCGCATACCTGAAGGTATGTAACGAACCGGCAAACACAAAGGCATTCGGGAGAAGCGCGAAGATGTAAAGGTTATTTCTTTACGGCTCCTAAGCGTAAATGGTCAGCAAGAAGTTTCTGACCTTGACCAATGGCAATTTTGAAGATAAATTATACAATGGAAAATCCCCGGCTGGGGTACGGTTTCCGAAGGAATGTCCCTGACAGGCGAAAAAAATGCGTTCCTTTGTCGTCAAAGTGGAAGTGGAACTCTGGCGCAAGAGCAATGCGGCGGCAAACTATATAAATTGATAAAGACATGGCAGTGAACAACCAACGGCGGGGTGGAAATGCTCGAAAAGAATAATTATTACGATGTGATTGTGGCCGGTGCCGGATCGGCAGGAAGCATTGCGGCACTGCAGGCAGCAAGGGCCGGAGCCAGAACGCTGCTGATTGAAAAAAGCAGCATGCCGGGCGGAACTTTAACGCTTTGCGGAGTTGATTTTCCCGGATTATTCCATGCCTGGGGTAAACAGGTGATTGCGGGTATCGGCTGGAACCTGGTCAGCGCGGCGGTTGTCGAAGAAAATGGCACTATGCCCGATTTCAGCCGTTATGATCTGCCGCACTGGAAATTGCAAGTTAAAGTTAATCCGGCGTTATGGGCCTGCCTGCTGGATGAGGCGTTTACCGCCTCCGGCGTGGACGTGCTTTATCATGCGATGCCGTTAACGGCAAAAGAGCTGGATGCCCATGTCGAAATCACTGCTGCAACCAAAACCGGGGCAGTCGAATATCATTGCCATACGGCGATTGACGCCACCGGCGATGCAAACATGACCGCTTTGGCCGGGTACGGAATCAGACAAAGCACTGAAAAGCAGCCGGGAACGCCGATGGTACGCTTTGGCGGTTATGATCTGAAACGCATTAATATGGTGGAAGTTGAGGCTGCGTACAAGCAAGCCGTTGCAGACGGCAGCATGAGTTATCTTGATACCGGCATGTCCAGATCAATGGCGCATCTGCTGTCATGTCATGGCGAAAATTGCATTCATGTGCCAGTAGCCGATGCGGTTTCCAGTATGGACGAATCAATAGTCGAACGTCTGGGACGGGCGGCAGTACTGCGCGTTTACCGTTTTCTCAGACAGTTTCGCGGCCTGGAAATGCTGAAAATTGAATATATGGCTCCGCAGTGCGGCATTCGCGAAACCGCTGTGATTGATGGTGAAACCACCATTACGGTTGATGATTATGTCTCCGGACGTTGCTGGGATGACTCCCTCTGCTATGCTTTTTACCAGTTGGATCTGCATCAGTCTGACAAAGCATCAGGATTGATGGGGCGTCCGCTGGAATCCGGCGTGGTACCGACAGTTCCGCGGCGTGCGCTGATACCGCGCGGCAGCCGGCGGCTGCTGGTCGCCGGACGTTGTGTTTCCAGCGACCGGTTAGCCAATTCGGCGTTGCGGGTGCAGGCTTCCTGCATGGCGACGGGGCAGGCCGCAGGCGCGATTGCGGCACTGGCTGCCAGGCAGCGGCAGTCTTCATTGGAACTTGATATCGCTTCCATTAAAAATCTGCTGCTGGCGCATGGCGCAATCGTTCCACTCTGAAGTACATTAATAAATATGCAGGACGGACAGGATTTTTTAATTCATTTCTTGTCCTGACTATCCTGCCTGCCCTGTTTAAATGCGATCCATTTCCTCTTCAGATAACTTCAATGAAATATTGGAAGTTATATTTCCCGCCGGTGATGCGGTATTCCGGATAGGTATCCGGTCCACAGGTGGCGGTGCCTACGCCGCGCTGACGGTAATCGATATGCACGAATACTTTATCCTGCGGATTCAACTCGTTCGTATGCTGCGCCTTGAACAAGTCTGCTTCAGAGAACCTTAACGCGGAGAAATCCATGAATTCCGGAGCGGTGATTTTCACGCCGTGCTTGTCTTTTCCGGTAATGTTCACCCACCGGACCGCGGTATGGTTGCCGCATTCCTGGGGCATTACATACGGCACATATAATTCGTCAACATCGGCGGCATAGCACCCGACCGGATAGCCGGCGTCACGGTCGCAGTAATTCTCCTGCGGGCCGCGGCCGAACCATTCAATCCGGCGCAGTTCCAGCGGCAGTTCCAGCGTTACTCCGAGACGCGGAATGTCTTCGAGTTCCTTATCCACGTCAAAAGTGTTATCCACTTTGATTCTGCCGTCCGGCGTGACCGTGTAACAATGAACGTGTGTTACCCCGCGGCCGGTCTTTTTGTTTTCGGAACGCTGGGTGATAACAACCTGAACAGTACCGTCACAGGCTGCGGCCTTTACCGATTTGGTGCTGACGGTCATTTCATTAAGCCCGGCGGCCAGCCACTTTTCCACGACTTTCTGTGATTTGCCGATATACGCCTTGATACCGTCGTTGTCGGTCGGCGCACGCCAGAGATTGACGCGCGGGCCGGACAGCAGCGTTTCCATATCTTTTAATTTCAGGGAGCTGAGCGAACCTGACTTTTTGTCAAAGGCGATACTGACGGAGTTATTGGCGATATTGATGGACTTGGCGTTTTCCGTAACTTCCAGACCGGTCGTTTTAACCGGCGCGGGTTTCGCTACGACTCCGGTATAGGGCATCTTGAACTGTTCCCAGGCTGACTCATATCCGGCAGGAGCCCAGACGGTCTTTTTCGCCAGCGTAAAACGGACGTTCAGAAAACATTCCTGTCCCAGGTACATTTCCGGTTTCAACACCGGAATCCTGATTTCCTCCGATTTGCGCGGCGCAGTGTTCAGCACCGGCAGTTTGCCGTGCTGAACAGTAACGCCGTCAACCTGAAGTTCCCAGGCAATGTTGAATTTCTCCAGCGTGGTGAAATATTCCTTGTTGGTGACTTTGATTCTGCCGCAGTTCAGGTCAACTGTTTCCAGCTTTACCGGCTGGGCGAGTTTCTTGAATTCGTACATGGCGGGATGCGGGGTGCGGTCCGGCCAGACCAGTCCGTCAGTGCAGAAATTATGATCGTTGGGGGTGTCGCCGAAATCGCCGCCGTAAGCCCAATACTCGCGGCCGTTGTTATCTGCTTGTTTGATGCCGTGGTCGATCCATTCCCAGATAAACCCGCCCTGCAAGCCGTGATATTTTTCAAAGGCGGCGAAATAATCTTTCAAACTGCCGTTGCTGTTACCCATGGCATGGGAATATTCACACATGATCAGCGGACGGCAGTCTTTGGTATTCTCCGCCCATGCGATTATTTTGTCAATCTCCGGGTACATCGGACAGATAACATCGGTAAGGTGCAGATTGTCATTGCATACCCCTTTGTAGAAAGCATTGCGGCATGCGCCTTCATAATGAACCGGGCGCGACGGGTCGAAATGACGGATCCAGCCGGCCATCGCGGCGTGATTTTCGCCGGCGCCGGATTCGTTGCCCAGTGACCACTCGATCACACAAGGATGATTTTTGTCGCGTTCAACCATGCGCACGGCACGATCGAGAAATGAATTGGCCCATTGCGGATTCGTGCATAAGTCCTGATAGAAAGCGTGATGTTCCAGATTGGTCTCATCAATCACATACATGCCGTATTCATCACATAAATCATAAAACTCCGGGGCGTTCGGGTAGTGGCTGGTGCGGATGGCGTTAAAGTTGAACCGCTTCATGGTTTCGAGGTCTTTGCGCAGCATTTCCAGCGGTACGGTTTTGCCTTGCTTGTCATCGTGATCGTGGCGGTTGACGCCTTTAATCAGCACCGGCTTGCCGTTAATCAGCAGTTCGCGGTCTTTCACTTCGACCCGGCGGAAACCGAGACGGCAGGAGGTGACTTCAACCGTTTTGCCGGACGGATCAACCAGCGACACGGTCAGCGTATACAGCGCCGGATTTTCCGCGCTCCACTGCACCGGCGCGGGAATCACGGCATGCAATATTGCTTTCATTCTGCCGGGATCAGAAGTCAGCCAATACCAGCCGCCATCGGTTTGAGCTCCGATTTCCTGTTCCAGCGGTTTTTCCAGCGCGGATTTGCCATCCGGCGAATACAGTCTGCAACTGAATTTCCAGCCTTTTTCCGGCTTCTGCAGGAAGCCAGCCGCCAGATTCAGCTTCAAAATCCCATCCTGACATTTTTCGTCCAGAACGGAGGTGGCGAAGACGTCGCCGATGAATTCGCGGTTGGTGCTGTAGAGATAAACACTGCGGGAAATGCCGGACATCCACCAGTGATCCTGGTCTTCAATAAAACTGGAATCCGACCACTTGACGACCATGACCGTAAGCTGGTTCTGGCCTTTGACGAGATTGGCGGTGATATCGAATTCGGTCGCGGTCCGGGAGTCTTTATTCGCGCCGACCGCATAGCCGTTGACATAGACGAAAAACAGTCCTTCCACGCCGTCGAAATGCAGCACGGCGCGACGCTGCGCCCAATTGGCCGGAACAGTAAAATTGCGGCGGTAGATGCCGGTCGGATTTTCTTTCGGCACATCCGGCGGCAGATTCGGCCAGGGCATCTGAACGTTGGTGTAATGCGGGCGGTCGTAGCCCTGCATCTGCCAGCAGCCGGGAACGGCAATGTTATCCCAGGCTTTGTCTTTCAAATCCGGGGAACAGAAATTTTCCGGCGGATTTTCCGGGGAGGTTGTGTATTTGAATTTCCATTCGCCGTCCAGCGGCAGCACCCACGGCGAAAATTCTTTCTTTACCCTGCGCGCTGTTTTTTCATCGGAAAACGGAAACAGCGTGGCGCGGGGGGCAAGGCGGTGAATGCCGGGACAGTCCGGGCTTCTCCAGATCAGTTCCTGCAGTTGATTCGAATTCTTCATGATTTCTTCTCCAAAAATATTTGTTTAGCCCAATTCCGGGACGGCTGTTAATTCAACCATTTTTTTACTTAATCCGTGCAGTTCGAAAACGACTATTTCATTAATTCCCTGCTTGAGCAGCGGCGCAGGTACATATAATGTTTTTTGCGGACCGGCTTTCCAATAGCGGCCCAGATTGAAGCCGTTGACCCAGCATACGCCCTTCTGCCCGCCGGGAACTTTCAAAAAAGTATCATGCGCGGCGTCAACCTCGAAAGTGCCTTTATAGAATCCGGGATGATTTTCGGGGACCGGCGTCCTGCCGAATTTCAACTTATCAAGATTGTCCAGCGGCAGCGTCCAGGTCTCCCAGTCGTATTGCTGCTGAAGGCAGACACAGACCCCGCCGATGATACCCTTATGCTCATATTTAAGCACTGGCGAATAATTGATTCTGCCCATATTCTCAACCAGCACGTCCAGTTGCGCGCCGGCGGCCGGAACGGATATTGGCAGTGACAATTTAACGTCGTTGCGGCTTACGGTACCGATGAATTTGCCGTCAAGAAAAACCTGGCCGCGGTCATGCATGCCGAGAAACAGCAAATTCGTCTCCGCCACCGGTCCGCTCAAACGGGCGCGGTAGTGAATGAAGCCGAAATTCTGCTTGAAATGCTCCATCGGCTCCGGTTCCAGAGTCAGGTGCTTTTGGGACAGGCGGTTCAGCGAATCGAACAGTGACACGCATTCGGTCAGCTTGACTTTGCCGTAGGCTTTTTTGACTGACGAAACCAGTGTGCCGATTTTAGCGTCAGGATTATATTTGGCTATTACTTGCTGATAGGCAAAATATTTCTCTGTCGGATCGCCGCATTCGCTCAGCGGCGCGTCATAGTCGTAACTGGTTACTGTCGCCAGATGTTTGCCTTCAACATAATTGGCGCCGTTCCAGAAACCGAAATTGGTGCCGCCGTGAAACATATAGAAATTGACCGATGCGCCGGCGGCCAGCATGTCATCGAGCGTTTTCGCAACGTCTGCGGCATTCCTGACATGGTGCTCATTCCCCCAGTGGTCAAACCAGCCGTTCCAGAATTCCATACAAAAATCCGGACCTTCAGGACGATATTCGCGGGCTTTCTTAAAAGCATCAGCCGGATTGCTCCCGAAGTTGACTGTCATCAGCAGATCAGGCAGGGTGCCGCCCTGAATGTAATGGTCTCCGGGGCCGTCGGAAGTGAAAAGCTGGACGTCAATACCGTGGCTGACCATCAAATCCCGGATATGCGCCAGATAGTTTTTATCTTCGCCGAAACTGCCGTATTCGTTTTCCACCTGCATGGCGATAACCGGGCCGCCTTCGGTGCATTGCAGTTTTTTCAACCGGGGAAGAATTGCCCCGTAAAAGCGGTCAACCGCTTTCAAAAACGGTTTATTCATACAGCGGAACCTGATGCCGTTCTTTTCAAGCAGCCACGCGGGCATGCCGCCAAAATCCCATTCCGCGCAGATATACGGGCCGGGGCGGACGATCACCATCAGGCCGAGCTTGCCGGCCGTCCGGACGAATTTCTCAAAATCCAGCATGCCGCTGAAGTCGAATTGGCCTTCCTGCGGTTCATGCAGATTCCAGCACATGTAAGTTTCGACCGTATTCAAGCCGCATTGTTTCGCTTTCAGCAGACGGTCTTCCCATAATTCGGGGAGGACGCGGAAATAATGAATGGCGCCGGAGATAATCTGCCTCGGCTTGCCGTTCACCAGAAATTTTCCGTCTTTTACTTTAAACGTTATCTTCTTCACAATAATATCCTGATGTAATTATAAAAATGGTATTTGAATTTAATAAAATATAATGGTAATTTTTAGTTAATGAATATTATTAATGGTAATGAAGATATGTTAAATGGTAAAAGCGCGCCGTTCGTTCTGAAAAAAATCCGTGAAGCTGCATACCGTTCCATGGGCGGCTCCGGCTCGCGTGAAGGAATCGGCGCCGGGTTTATGGATAAGAGCGGCGTAACGGCAGACAATGTCAATTTCCGTTTTCCCCGCTATGTTCTGGTTGTAGTATTGCGAGGCCGCGGCACTTACGTTGACGATCACGGGGAAATCTATCCGCTGGAGTCTGGCAGCTGTTTTCAGCGGTTCCCGCAAAAACTTCATTCCAATTATGTTGATCCGGACAGTGAATGGAATGAATTTTACCTGGAAGTTGGACCATTGCTGTATCAGGCATTGAGTTCGATGTTGATTATCCGTTCCGGTTCGCCTGTTTCATCACTGTCGCTGGATGAAAACTTGAAATGGCAGGTATGGGATCTGGTCCAGGCGTTGAAAACGGCGAATGAAGATATGCTGCCGGAACTGGTTTCTCAAGCGGTCAGCTTGCTCGGGGAATGTCACCGCCGGATGCACGCACCGCCGGAATTTAAAGACCGGCTGCTGGTTTTTGAAGAAGCCTGCCGGGTGTTAAGCAACGATTTTGACCTGCCGTGCGACCTGAATAAATTCTGCCGCAAACATGGCGTCGGCTATGAATATTTCAGGAAAATGTTTAAAGAGCGCTGCGGCATATCGCCGTGGCAGTACCGGGTGCGGCGCCGACTGGATCTGGCCTGCGGGATGCTGAGCGGCAGTCCGGACATTCCGGTAACGGAAATTTCTGGAAAACTGGGATATTCCTCCCCGTATGAGTTTTCCGCTCAATTCAAACGATACGTCGGAACCTCGCCGTTACATTTCCGCAAAGGGAAACGGGGGTGAAAAGATAAATCCAGAAGGCAGAAGTCAGAATAAACAGCCAGGGAAGAATATCCAACATTGAACTTAACCGGCTGCGCCGGGACTTCTTTGTAATGTAGCGCGGGCATTCCTGCCTGCGAAATGTCAGACAGGAATGTCTGACCTACATTAATTAAAATACAAATTCCTGTACGATGAACTTAACCGGCTGCGCCGGGACTTTAAATACAATAACCATAGAGACATCCCGCGGGAGCACAGAGAAATCCGTCCCGCAGTCTCGTGACTGCAAACAAATAATTGTTTCCCATTAATCGCCACCGGCGGCTCGCCGGGCGTGATCCAACGGTGAGGCGTTGGTCGCCAAAGGCGAAATGCTTTAAAGCCGCTGCGGAGAGCGGCGTTCCCGGGTTTTCCTTCATGCATCTTCATGCACTTCATGGTGAAGTGTATTTGTTCTTTTTCGTGAATTTTCGTGGTTAAAGTGTATTTAGTTGTTTCTTTTGGTTGCGGCTATGCCGCGCTAAGTTTTTCGTGGTCCCGCGACTGCGGGAAGGATTTCTCTGTGTGTGGTTATAAAGTTCTCAGATTCAGATTGCTTTTTAAGGTTATTGCGGGTATTTTAAGAAGTCAAAACAAAAACAGGATATGGAGACAAATAAATGAAGACAGCGGCAGCGATATTTCAAAATTTACTATGCATTTCCATTCTGATTCCTGACTCCTGTTTCCTGAATTCTGATTTTACAGGAGCTTTCTAAATTATGCGCAGATCAAATCTTGCAGTTTTTTTCACAGTTATAGCGGTCCTTGGACTAATTGTTTTTACGACGCTTTATTTCACCAGTTCGCAGAAGAGTGTTAAAGGTGCCGGGGATGCGGAGCTTTTTGAAAAAAACGGTTTTTCCGCGGTGGTTATCAAGCCGGAAAAAGCCCTTGAAATGCTGCAAGCCGGAAACCGCAGGTATGCGACAGAGGTCAGACTGAAAGACCCGGGCGTCAGCCGGAACGCACGCAAGATACTACTCAAAGGGCAGGCGCCTTTCGCCACGATTCTTGCATGTGCAGATTCACGTTTTCCGCCGGAACTGTTTTTCGATGCCGGGCTAGGCCAGCTGTTTGTCGTGCGCAATGCAGGCAACCAGTTGTTTCCCGATACTCTCGGCAGCATTGAATATGCTTCTCTTTATTCCACCAGCCGGTTGATTGTGGTCATGGGCCATCAGTCCTGCGGCGCTATTACCGAGGCGGCAAGATTTATGCGCCAGCCGGAGAACGGCGCAACCCCGGCGCTGAATTCCATTGTCTGCACTCTGATTCCGGCAGTGCTGATTGCCGGGAAAAAAGATCTGAATATTTCCGAAGATAAACTGATTGACGATGCCGTCAAAGAAAATGTCCGGATGGTCTGCCGGGCAATTCTGCAAAGCAGTGAGCCGCTCAGAAAAATGTCGGCGTCAGGCAAACTGAAAATTGTCGGGGCTTACGCCGACCTGGACAGCGGCAAAATAGAATTCTTCCAGCCGTAGTAACCGGCTGCGCCGGGACTTCTTTGTAATGTAGCGCGGGCATTCCTGCCTGCGAAATGTCAGACAGGAATGTCTGACCTACATTAATTAAATACAAATTCCTATACGATTAAATTATTTCGCAAAGGACTTGATATTTCTGCCGGACTTTTCCTGGGATCCATCACTTTCTATCATGTCAGGAAATGCCGGTTCATCAGGTTCCTGGCTGCCGGCAGTTTCCTCTGAATCGACAAACAGCGACGGGATATCACGTGAAATACCGTTTGCCGCAGATTCATTTTGCTTTGCCTGTTTTGCGGAACTCAGTTCCCGGAGGAAGGAGCTTTGGAAGTCCGCCGGCGCAAGCGGTGCAACTTGATTTGTATTGCCGGTATTTGCATTACTGATTATCGCACGATCATTGGAGAACGGGTTGATATTACCGCCGCGGCTGTTATAAAACAGATGACTGCCCGGGAAGAAATCAGGCGCGGTGGTCTGGCGCTGCTGCTGTTGCAGGCTGCGGTAATCCCACGCGGAAATATCGTCACTGTCCCAGGCTTTGTCCGATATGCGGGAATGCGCTTCGGCGCTTGATTTAGCTTTGATCAAATCTTGCATGTTGGATATTCCCAGCCCGCCGACGAAAATCAATCCCAGGAAAACAACCACAATAGCAATCACGCAAACGCACATTTCAATGGCTGCCTGACCTTCCAGTGAATATTTCTTTTTATCCATGAGTTTTTTGCTTCATTTCCCGCAATAGTTAAATTACATCCCGCAGACGCGGGAACACGAAAAAACAAATGCTTTTCTTATCTTGTCCATCCCTGTTATACTCTATTAGGTTGAAAATTTAAAATAGATTGCGAAGATTTAGAGAATTGGTTCGTATTCTGAGAGGCTGCCGATACCGGGGTATCGAAGGCCTCGAAGAGTGCGAATCCAAAATCAAAAGATCGCAATCCCGCAATTGCGGGATGAGTGTCTTGCGACCGTATTTTTCCGTTCCTTCTTCCGGCGATATTTATATCGCCTGTCAGTCGGATCGAAAAAATCCAATCCACAATCCTACTCATCTATGTT
>CAIPAT010000448.1 GCA_903863035.1 uncultured Lentisphaeria bacterium | reverse complement strand
TCGCAACTTTATCCTCACGCGTTAGCCAGTGGCTAGTGATTAGGCTACATACCTGAAATGGACAATTGGTATGGACGAAACATTTCATTCGTCTAGTTTAGTGATACCTTACCTGGACACACGTTCGATGAGTGTGAAATCTCCGTCTCTTTTCTTCATGTAAACAGTCTCCTTTTCTGTTATTGTAATTCAACAAACACATTTCCGTTTATAATTAACAATCTTTTTGCATTTATGCACATTGTCATTCTCAATATTTTTCATTATTTTTTATCTGTATACCACTTGGCGGGCAGGACGTCCCGTTCCAGTTCCAGCAATTCATTCATGATATTTCTGGCGTCGCCGATGTTATTTACTATAGTGTCGGTGCATAATGCTTTCAACAGCGTTCTGCGGTCGCAGGTGACGGCGGCCTCCGCCGTCAATTCATGCGTATCCAGCACCTGCATCTGCAAACCGAGCAGTCCGCGCGGCATTTTTCCGAATGGTTTCGGACGGACACCGTTCATGTCCACATCACATTCCAGTTCCAGGAATGCGTCATCGGGCATATTGGTTACCGCCCCGCGGTTGGGACTGTTAATAAAGAACGGCTTTTTCAAATCACCGCACATGCTTTCAATGATATCGGTGGCATGGTCGCCGTGATCCATCTTCAGGAATTCATCGATCGGGGTTTCGCCGCTGGCCAGCTTTTCGGTTTTCTCCCAGGCCGCTTTCATTTCATCAGCGCGGTTGTAGGCGTCAAATAATATGACCGGTTCCGGCTCGTTCGGCGTGACGCCGTATCCTTGAAAAAACGGCACATATTCCTTGGTATGGCTGGGCGCGGTAGGATAGGCTCCATAAATATCAAACAGCTGCAGCGCGTAATTCATATTCAGGCGAGGCTTGGCTTTCGGGCTTGGTTCTGTCTCCCATTCCGCGGCGGCATGTTTTGCCAGATTCTCCCGCCAGGCGGGCATCATATCTTTACCGTCAAAAGTGCATTTTGTCACCCAGGTGCAATGATTGACCCCGGCGATTTTAATGTCGAATCCGGCATCAATTTCCGGCGGAATAGACTTTGCATCTTCCGGCAGCACTCCCGCCATAACCATATAATGTTTTCTGAAATACGGCAGATGATTGCCGTCACACAAGGCGAAACTCTTTACATCCGGAGCATAACGCATCAGCGCGATGCCAAGCACCGAGGACGGATTAATAAAATTAACAACCCAGGCGTCCGGCGCAAGTTTTCTGACATCGTTTACTACGTCCAGCACATGCGGAATTTCCCGCAATGCACGGAATATCCCGCCTGGCCCGATGGTGTCGGACGAACACATCGTGACGCCGTATTTAGCGGCAATCCTGGTATCGACGCCGCGATAGTGGGCATTGCGCTCGGAAAAGGTCAAAACGACGAAATCCGCGTCTTCCAATACTTCTTTGCGGTCAACCGAACCAATGAGTTTCGTCGGGGCGCCAGTCGCGTCGATAGCGCGCCGGGCAAGTTTCATCATGGTATCAAGCGCCGCGGGATTCGTGTCCACCAGCGCAAGCGTGCCGTGACGCAGATATTCGCTGTTAATCATCTTCCAGATTGCCGGCTTGCCGAAAAAGTAACTTCCGGCGCCAACCACCACGACTTTAGGCGATTTTATCAAAATATATCTCCAATATTGTTTTTATGTTTCAACTGTTGCTTATATTATACATGCACGTTATATTAAAAATCTATTGTATTTTTGACTAAAATATTGTAATTTTGTTTCTTATACAATAAAGGGACAGCAGAATGGGATTAATCAAACAGCACAGTTATTTCCGGGTTTTGCCGGAAGCGGATACCGGGGCGATGCCGGTTTCACTCCGCTCTGTCGGTCATTACATAGCCACAAAGAACTGGACTGACCGGATTAAAGCGGAGAAAGACTTTGTCGAAGTATTCTGGGGCATTGAAGGCGAAGGCGAATTCTGCATAGAAGGGAATAATTATCTGCTTGGACCGGGTTACGTTACATACTATTATAGAAAAGAACCGCACATCATCCGCGCGGTCAGCAATCGCTGGCAGTACCGCTGGTTCACTTTTGACGGACCGCTGGCTAATGATATGATGAAAAGCTTCAATTACCCGCGAACGCCGTTTTATGCCGGTCCCTGCCCCGAAGAACTGTTTATGAGGTTGGAGGAAAATATTCACGATCTGACGCCATATGGTTTGAGAAAAGCCGGCGCGGCAGTTTACGCGCTGCTGGCAGCGGCCGGCGGACGCGGCGAAAAAGCTGCGACCGGTGATTTACTGGTGCAGCATGTACTGGAGTTCATTGAGGAAAATTATGCCAACGAAACTGTCAATGTCAACAGTATTGCCGATGCGCTCGGGATTCACCGTTCCAGTCTCAACCGGAAATTTCAGACAAAAATGCAGATGCCGCCCGGCGATTATCTCTGCCATGTCCGGATTCAGAAAGCATTGTCCATGTTGCGTACCACCAGCTTGTCAGCATTGGAGATCGGCATCCGCTGCGGCATTCCGGATCCGTGTTACTTCTCAAAAGTCATTAAAAAATTCACCGGCATGTCCCCCGGCAACTTCCGCAAACAATAAAGCCCCCCGATATTCCATGAACTTAACCGGGACTTTAAATCCTGTCTCGCACAAAGGCGCAAAGGCACAAAGAACAGCCTGTTTTATCCCGCAGGGCAGGATCATGAACCTTTTTCCCAAAGTACCGCAAGCATTCCCGCTTGCGATATTTCTCAATTCATGCGGAGGCTTCCGTGCCGCCGCCCCATTCATCATATTTGCCGACAATGTATAGTGTTGAAAGCATGCACAAGGTTTCAATAAAGGGGCTCCAGCTCGAATTTGCCGCAAACGGTTCTGCATGACCATGCCCTAATTGCTGCAATTCTTTGTACTTTCGTTTTTCGGCATTCAGTTTCCTGCCGATATCTGACTCTTTCAGCTTTATTTCCTCATGTTGCGGTCAATCAAAGCATCAAGCTGCTGGATTTTTTCATCAATCTCGGCGTAAGGAGCTGTCAAGAAATAAACTTGACAAGTCTCGCGAAATATCCCGAAGAAATTTTGGGAATTGCCGGTAAGGCGCATACCTGAAGGTATGTAACGAACCGGCAAACACAAAGGCATTCGGGAGAAGCGCGAAGATGTAAAGGTTATTTCTTTATGGCTCCTTAGCGAAATGCCGGATCTTGTTTTTTATGCGCTATTTTCAATGATTTAATTTTCTTCATTACATTTTCGTCAATCCGATCAGGATCTCCGCCGGGAGTCACATGAATGAACCCGATTTCGCTGAAATGATAACATTCTTGTTCATCGCATGGCCATCCGAAATAACCTGGTACAGGAACCCCTTCTGTCATCATAGCTTTCAGTTTATCAAGATGCTTTTCATAAACATCTCTGGGGTACGCATGTTTATCCTTGCATATACTTGCCGCCATGCCAATGACTTCGCCGAGAATCCCCAGCGTGCGCTGAACGCGAACACACGAGAACGCGACATGCGAGGTACTGATATGGCGTCCGCCAAGAAAAAGGTTTCTGACATCCATGGCATAAAGACACCGGTATGGAACTTGATATGTTTTCTCAATCCCGCGATGGTATGCACATGACCGGAAAGGTTCCTCAAACATCGCTTCATTATCCGGGTCCGGATAATGAATATCTATGCTCCATGAGATTCCTCCGGTTCCATCGGGATATTGAATCTTCTGTTCGATATCATTCTGAGTCAGAATATGATCACCGACCACACGATAGCTTTCCCGTTTGCCGCCAATGGGAGAAATCCAGTCCAGTTCTTTATCGGCCCATTCGCTTTTACGGACAGAATGATTTTTCAGATACGACCAATTGGCAAAAATCGTCATCAGCCCGTAATCTCTGATGTATTCGGCTTCATCCGCTTGATTGCGATACTGCCCGGCTTCCCATTCCCAGTATCCGCCGTCAATATAATAAACCTTTTTCTCATTAAAAGGAATTCCCCAGTCAATATCCGGAAATTTTGACAGCGCATCGTTCACACGGGAACGCCAGAGAACGGAATGACCCATTACCTGGCGGCTGCCTTGTTCCGGGGCCAGAGATTCATGGTACTTCTCCCGCCCTTCCGTCCCGTACATGACCCCGGCACCCGCCATACGGGCCAGAACGGCATCGCCGGTACAATCGGCGAACAGAGAAGCATGAAAACGCGTTTCTTTTCCGGTTTTAGTGTTCCGGGATACAACCGCCGTAATTTTTGCCGGATCTGATGAATCTTTTTCAATGGCAACCACACTCTCATTCAACAATACCCTGCATTGATCTTCTGAGTGCAGTTTAAATACATTCTCCTTACGGTAATCCTCGTAGCTCTCAGCAGGATAGATAGAAGGTCCGCCGATAATCGGTCCGAATTCTTGAATGGTGTTTCCCAAATTCGGGTAACAATCCGTATGAGCAAGCCCCCCGAGCACAACGCGGATCTCGGAACTGTTGCATCCTCCGAGAACTGGACGATCCTGCAGCAAAAGCACCTTTGATCCGGTTCTCGCGGCAGATAGCGCGGCACACATTCCGGCAATACCGCCGCCGGCAACGATTAAATCATAATATGCCGGATCGTTCCGACAGATGATGCCATTTTTTTTATGGCGAAATTCGGCGAGTTCTTCCGCGCTGTCAGGCGGAACCTCGGCTGTATCAGTCGTCAAATAAAGAGCATCGCATCGCCCGTTGAAACCGGTCAGGTCATGCAACACGATTTTGACGGCGCCTGCCGAGATGCTGACCAGCCCGGCGTTCTGCCATGACCATTCCGGACCATTCGTCCCCAGCTCCTCCGGTAAAGTCACGCCACCAACGATGACCTTGAATTTCCCTGCCGGGATACCGCGATTCCAGACCGCGGTCCAGTCGCGGGTGCGGACCCAGACCATATATTGCCCGTTCTCCGGTATATTACAAACCGTTTCAGCATCGGCAACGGGAATTCCCATGCCATGCGCCATAATATAGGCGGACCCCATTTGCAGCATTGAACGCGAGTCGATCACCCAGCCGCCAAGATTCGCAAAAGATTCCGCTTCAATCCATACGTATGACATTATTACTGATTCTCCCAAAATATCTTGCCGTCCATTGATTAAAATGGAATTATTTCCTGTTCCATCCCGTAAACAACGATCTCCGGTACAATCGCACCTTTCGACTGGTTTACAATCGAGAAAGCGGCTTCCGCAATATGTTCCGGACGCAATGCGTTGGATTCGTCCCATTCGATTGCGCCGATTCCTGCGTTTTGCTGGAAGCCGGTTTTCGATCCGCCTGGAACAATTACCGATACGCCGATCCCGAATGGACGCAATTCCGCGAACAGACACCGGCTGAACATTGACAGTCCGGTTTTGGCGGCCGAATACACGCTCCAATGCGGCCAGGCAAATTTCGCGCAGGCGCTGGTAACATTGATAATAAGGCCGCTTTGCTGTTTTTTCATCTGGGGAACGACAGCCCGGCAGCCCCTGATGACACTTCCAAGGTTCAAATCAAAACAGGCTTGAATCGTCGCGTCATCCATTTCCTCGATCGGGCCAATCTTCACGCCGCCGCCGGCGTTGTTGATCAGCACGTCAATTCTGCCGAAATGCTCCAGCGCCGCCGCCAGGATTTTGTCGAACGTGGCGGCATCGGTCACATCCCCGGCCACAGGAACCGCTTCACCGCCCGCCTTACGGATAATTTTCACTACTTCTTCCAGTTTTGCCGCGTCTCTGGCCACGGGAATTATCCTGGCGCCGGCTGATCCGAATCTTTCCGCCATCGCCAGTCCAAAACCGGAACTTGCTCCCGTAATTACTATAATTTTATCCATATATTTCCTTTATTTTAAAAATAGTTGATATATAGTTCTATAATCTATATTTGAAAATATAATTATTTAAACAATGGATGTCAATCCTTGTCATTAAAAATAATCTGATTAATTTATTAAAGCGTTGAATGGAACAAACAAAAATGGCAGTTATAAACAAAGATAGCGAAAAATCAAAATATCAGGTGCCTAACCTGGACCGGGCGTTGAGAATAATGGAATTCCTTTCCGAAAATTCTTCGGGCGCCACTAAAGCCGAGATCGCGCGACAATTAAAATATCCCAATAACAGTGTGTTTCGAATCATCTGCACACTGGAAAACAGTGGTTACGTAATCAGAAACGAGGACAGCAACGAATACTCGTTGAGCCGCAAAATGCTGTCTCTTGGCTATAAAGCGCTGGTCGAAAAAAATCTGGTAGAGCTCGCCGTGGATATTTTGAGGATGCTGCGCGACGAAACGCGTGAAACCGCGCTCCTGGGGGCGCTGCTGGACGGAGAAGGTGTGGTATTGGAACAGGAACTTTCGCCCGAACCGATCAAGTTCATGGTATCGCCCGGCACCCGCTTCATGCTGCATACCGCAGCGCCGGGCAAAGCAATGCTCGCCTGGCTTGACGAACGGGAGTGCGAGCGGCAGATAAGTCATATTGATTTTGTCCGCTTCAACAGTCGCACGATCTGTACGCCGGACGCCTATCGCAAAGAACTGGAAAATGTCCGGCAAAAAGGCTATGCACTGGATATAGCGGAGGAAGCCGAGGGCGTAATTTGTATCGGTGCTCCTGTTTTCGACTATCGCGGCATGGTCAAAGCCGCAATATGGATTACCGGACCAAAATTCCGTCTGTCCGACGACAGGATTCAACAGACCGGAGAAACCGTGAAGAAATACGGACAGCTATTATCAAAACGCATGGGGTTCCAAAATTAAAAAAAGCCGCATGGGACTCCGTCGATTAATGAGTTATCGCACGAAAACACAAAAGCTAAAGTTTTTTGCCCCCCGATGACTCAAAGTGTTTCATCGGAAAAGTTTATACTCTATAAGGTTAAAAATTTAACATAGATGAGTAGGATTGTGGATTGGATTTTTCCGATCCGACTGACAGGCGATATAAATATCGCCGGAAGAAGGAACGGAAAAAGACGGTCGCAAGACATTCATCCCGCAATTGCGGGATTGCGATCTTTCGAGTTTGGATCCGCACTCTTCGAGGCCTTCGATACCCAGGTATCGGCAGCCTCTCAGAATACGAACCAATTCTCAAAATCTTCGCAATCTATTTTAAATTTTCAACCTTATAGAGTATAGATAAACCTTATTTCAAAATCCTGCGACTGGAAATATTAAAATAAGATATATAAATCAACGATAAATCAATGAATATATGCATTAAAAAATGAAAATAAAGTGGACATAGACAGCACCAGATAAAAATGTTAAAAATAGTTTTACGAAAGGAGTTGACAAAATTTAAAAGGGCATGTATAATTATTGCTAGAACGATCTAGCACGGAAATAATGGAACCTTTATATATGGTCACAATTAATGACATAGCTCAGAATACCGGCTTAAGCCGCTCTACGGTTTCCGCTGTATTGTCAGGCAAAACGGAGTCCATCCGGATCAGCCAAACGACAAGTGAGCTTATCCGGAAGGCTGCCGACAGGCTGGGTTATCACAGGAATTCTTTGGCGTATCAAATGGTTACCGGGACGACGAATGTGATAGGTTTTCTCAGTGAGGATCTTGGTGGCACCGAATTTACAGGAGCAATCCTCTCCGGTATAATGTGCGAGTCTGCCGGTAGCGGATATTATACAAAACTCTTCCCTTACACCAGAGGCCATGTCGAAAAAAATTTGACTGATATCATCGGGCAACGGCCAGCAGGAATCATCTCCTTCGCCGTCAATCAGCCGGATTTCGAACGTATTTTTGACCAACTGGCGAAATTCGGCATACCATTGCTGTCGCTGCAAAACATTGAAATTAATCGCGGCATCTTCGTGATTACAGCTGATGCTGATGGCGTAACTGCCGCCGTCGAACATCTGTATTCTTTAGGACACCGCAAAATTGGTTTTTTCACCAATAGAAAGTCAATGGAACTGAAGAGCCCGAGAAATGAGGGTTTTCTAAACGGTATAACGAAGCATAATCTTTCAGAATCAGTTGTAATCCCGGAACTGCTGGACACCGCCGACATGGAGACATTGACGCGCGTTGTCGCATCAAAATCATATACGGCGATTGTGTGTGACACTGATTACAATGCGATGCGTATACTCCAGGCGGCGGCAAAAGCCGGCGTAAAGGTTCCCGGAGAATTATCCGTCACCGGGTTTGCCAATCTGGCGGCAGTTGAGCTTTGTATTCCGCCGTTGACCACGGTCCTGCAACCTTTCACGCAATGGGGAATGGCAGCAATGCGAAAACTCCTCAGCGTCATTAATGATAAGTCAAAATCTTATTTAACAGAAAAGATTGTCGAGAAAATAGAGGTTAAGTTGATCGAGCGCGAGTCCACGGCACCGGCATATCCTGTGAACTAAGGAGCTGTCAAGAAATAAACTTGACAAGTCTCGCGAAATATCCCGAAGAGATTTTGGGAATTGCCGGTAAGGCGCATACCTGAAGGTATGTAGCGATCCGGCAAACACAAAGGCATTCGGAAGAAGCGCGAAGATGTAAAGGTTATTTCTTTACGGCTCCTAAGCTAATTATAAGTATAAAATTATTACAAATAACAGAGTTAATAAACGCAATTGTAAACAGATGGAGAATCAAAATGAAATCGCGAACAAACCAATGGCATCCCGGCAATCGCGCCACAAGCAAAATCCGGAAATTTACACTCATCGAACTCCTCATTGTGATCGCGATTATCGCGATTTTGGCTGGCATGCTGCTGCCTGCTCTGAACAAAGCCAGGGAAAAGGCCAAGTCCTCGCAGTGTACAAGCAATCTTAAAAGCAACATGACAATGATGCTTATGTATGCTAATGACAATAGCGGGATAATGCCGACTTATAATGACAGGATTGCCGGTATGGCGTCATGGGCTGATACATTGGCATTCACCAAATATTTTTCAGGGAAAGCCGGGACTCTGACCTGCCCTTCCGCGAGTCCCTTTGTGACCAGGAAATATCCCGCAGCGCCCGCTTCTTACCGGGAAATATACGGAACTTTCTCCGATCCCGGCCTGGAATTTCCGAAAGCATCATTCCTGCCGGTAAGCGGAGGAAACTTCCGTGCAGTATGCGATAAAAAAGTAAGAAACCCGTCGCGTTTTATATTCATGATGGACAGCTATTACAGTGCTGATAAAGGTCAGTTTTATGTGGCAGGAATTCAATGGGGATTCACATATCTGGCGCAGGCCCGTCACAACAGTCTGATCAATGTCGCATTTACAGCAGGCAATGTTTCTCCAATTGATCCTAAGGCATATCTCAACATAATTCAAGAGATGCAACGCACAGGTGGTAAAGTAAATATAGATATCGCTGTTTACTATTTCACCCAGAAAAGCTACACGGCCCAGTCAAAATAAATTTTTAACGGTTCCAATAAGTAAAGCTATTACATGATTTTTTACTGGCTCATTGCCGCAGAAATAAATCAAGTCATAAACGTAAAATATAACAGCAAGGAAAAGACTCAATGCGATTCGCCAAAACAGTTTCACGCCTGGTACCGGCACTACTGGTCTACACTATTATTTCAGGCGGCGGAATTGTCGCCGCCGATGATGATTTCATCGTCGGCGCCTGTACGCATTTCGGACAGGGGAAAGGTATAATATCCGAAAATATTAATGTTCTCAATGAAGCTGGAATAGTTTCATTGCGCGATGAAGTCTATTGGAATTCATGCGAACAGCAGAAAGGCGTTTTGTCCATTCCCGGTTATGCTGCCCAGTTCATTGGAACGGCGGACAGGCTTGGCCTGTCACCGCTGATAATTCTCTCTTACGGCAACAACTTCTATGACAAGGGAGGCTATCCGAAATCAGCGGAGGCTGTTGCCGGTTTCGCCAGATATGCCGAAACGGTTTCCGCCGCATTCAAAGGTAAAGTGAAGCTGTATCAAATGTGGAACGAGTGGGATGAAACCTGCTGCAAGCCGGGATTTACCGGTCAGGGCGATGCACTAAGCTATGTCAAGCTGGCCGCTGAAACGTATCCCCGAATTAAGGCGACAGACCGGAATGCGACGGTCATTTCCACCTCTATATGTCATGGCGAAAAATACGTGAAAGAACTCCTGGCTGCGGGAGTGCTTAAGTATTGCGACGGGATTGCTTTTCACTCGTACCAGTACAATATGCCTCTTGCCAAACGCAGCCCGGAGGCTTATGTCGAGCGGATTGCCGGAGTTGACAGGATCATTAGAAGCGTTAACAACGGTAAAGAATTCCCTATCTACCTGACTGAAACCGGCTGCCCCACCCACACAAAAAAAAATGAAGGTTCCACTGCGCAGGAGAGCGCGGACTACCTAGCCAGAGCATTCCTGCTGATCAGAAGTATCCCTTCCGTCAAAGGCATCTGGTGGTATGACTTTCAGGATGACGGGCTTGATCCTGAAAAAAACGAAGCGAATTTCGGTCTCGTCAAGACCGACTTGACCCCCAAGGAATCATATTACGTCATGCGCTCCATTGCCGGGATTGTCAATAAAGGTAAATTCATTGAACGCGTCAAAACTTCCGACGAGAGCCTGATCGTTCTCAAGTTCAAGATGCCGGATGACCAGGATGTCCTGGCCGCCTGGAGCATCGCTGATGACTGCAACACGCAAATCACGCTAAAAAATACCCGGGCAGCAAAGGGAACGCTCAAGACATTCCTGGCCGGTTTCGCACAGATTGAACGCAACTGGGGCATGCGCGCCTGGGCCAACATATCGCCGTATGGGCAGAACGCTTCGTTTCTGCCGGACCAGTTCCAGTTCACGGTCAGGTCGCGGCCTTTCATTATAATGGGCAACCTTTCAGGGGTGGAGATTGCGACAGTTACTCGCATCCGTTTCCCGGACGTACAGAAGTCCAGGGAAAGCGTGGTCAAAGTGCCAGGTCAGATCGGACAGGTATTTCCGGTTGCCAGGACGGTTCCGCCGGTCAAGTTCGGCGGCCCGATGAATTACCGCAGCATCACCGGCGGCGCACCGTTCTCGACAAATGATATTGACGCTTCATTCACATTGTCCTGGCAGAAGGACGCCTTGAAACTTGTTGTCGAGGTTGTTGATGACCGCATGTTCCAGAAAGATTCAGGCACCGAAACCTGGCAGGGTGATAGCATACAGGTTGCATTCCAGAATCTCGCGAAAGATGCCAATCCGAAGAGCGGAACCGAGTATCATCTGGCGTTGACCGAAAAGGGACCGTCAGTTTATCGCGAATCTTCGCAGATCAAGCTGCAGCAGAAATCAGAGGTTTCGCTGGACGTGAAACACGAAGGATCTAAAACTGTTTACACCGCCGAATTTCCTGTAAAGGAGCTTGGTTTCAAAACACTTGCGCCGGAAACCGTTTTCGCGTTCTCTATACTGGTCAACGATAATGACGGTGCCGGACGCAAAGGTTATCTGCGCTGGGGAGATGGCATTGGCTCAGGCAAGGATCCATCCGAATATAACTGGGTTATCGTAAAGGAATGAAAGGAGTCCTAAGTATAAAGCTAGTACTCTGTAAAGCTAAAAATTGCGTATAGATTGCGCAGATTTTGACGATTGGTTCGTATTCTGAGAAGTCGCCGATACCGTGGTATCGAAGGCATTCGAAGGGTACGAATCCAAATTCAAAAGATCGCAATCCCGCC